>CAZRNC010000248.1:0-4869 GCA_964601285.1 uncultured Thermomicrobiales bacterium
CGTTCGATGGATTCGATCGACTCGTTGCTGTTGACGTCGCCAAGCGCAACCATCCGGATGGCTGCCAGATCGCTACTCTCGTTGATCTGCAGCGTCAGCGGTCCGATGTCCGGATCGGATTCAAGCTGGAGCATGAGCGCCTCGATGCCGGCCTGCACATTGGCAGCGTCAACATTGTCGGCGTCGATGACCACCACATTCGGTGACTCGATCGAGATTGCCGAGAAGTGCTCATCCAGAATCGTCAGTGCCCGGTAGGGCGAAGACTTCTCTGGCAGCGTGCTGATGCCCGACTGGCCCATTTCAATGGTGAAGTAGACCGACGACAGGCCGATCAGCATCGCACCAACCAGGACAACACTCACAACCGGACGGCGCATCACCACACTGGCAACCCGCGCCCAGAACCCGCCGGATTCGGTATCCGGCTTGCGGCGGTGGAACGGATCGATACCCAGCACGGTAAGTAACGCGAAGATCGCCGCCAGCGCTGTGTAACCCGAGACAAAGAAGTCGCTGACTCCCAGAGACCGGAAGATGAAGGAGAAGAGCAGGACAAAGCCGGCCAACACTCCCATAAGCACCCGGCCGCGCCCCTTCTCAACCCGGTCTCCCAGCAAGCTGATGACCGCCGGCAGCAGGGTGAGGGTGGCAAGTACCGAGATGATCACCACGATAATCGCACCGGTTCCCAAACTCTTGAAGATGGAACTCGGGACAATCAACATGCCAAGCAAGGCGATGACCACGGTCAAGCCAGAGAAGAACACTGCCTTGCTGGCCGTATCCGCCGCCCGGACAATGGCCGCGATCTTTTCCCGGCCCCGTGTACGCTCTTCCCGGTAACGTCCGAGAATGAACAACGTATAGTCGATGCCGACCGCCAGGCCGATCATGATCATCATGTTCAGCACGAAGATCGAGAGATCGAACACGTGCCCGACCAGCATCGTGACGCCGACCGAAACGAGAATCGCAAAGACTGCCAACAACAACGGGATGCCGGCCGCTACCAGCGTGCCGAACACGACCACCAGCACCAGCAACGCGATCGAGATACCGATCGTTTCACCAGTCAGCAGGTCGGTTTCCGAGGTCTCGACAAACGTCGCGTTGATACTGGCAAACCCACCGGTCACGACGGTGAAGCCTTCGCGCCCGTCTGCTTCCTCAATAATCGTGAGGAAGTCATGTGCGTCCGCTTCCGCATCGTGCAGGAAGACGGGTACGATCGTCGAGTGCCGGTCGTCGGAAACCAGCATCTCGTCGCCGAGCTGATAGAAGCTGGCCGCCATCGCGACCGTATCGGGAGCGCCCATCAGCTCTGCCTGGAGTTCCCCGACGAACGCCTGGAACTCGGGATCTTCCACGCTAAATGTAGAAGAGGCAACGATCACGTTCTCGTCCGGTGCCTGCTGACCATCTGGCATACGGTCGGACAGCATTGTGTCAGCACGGACAGATTCAGGATCGTTGGTAAAGGTCATGTCGTTGGTGAAGGTGGCCGGATATCCGCCAGCGATTGTCAATGCGACAACCAGCAAGGCTATCCAGATTGAAACGACCAGCCATGGTCGCCGGCTGCTGCGTTCCGCAAGCCTGCCGGTGAATCCTTGAGGGTTTGACGCCATTGTCTCCCTAACTTCCTTGTTGTGTGGTGCCCGATGGTGCTAAGCCCCGAACCATCCGCACCAATAGATTGAATGTGCCTTCGGTATCGAATCCATCGTCTAACGTCAGTTTCAGCATCTTGATTCCCGAGGTACAGGCGAGCAGGATCAACGCCAGCTCGGCCGGATCGATCGATGGATCAATCTCACCGGCATCCTGTGCTCGACCAACCATCTCTGTAAGAAGAGTCCTCCCTTCATCTCGTGACTTCTTCAGGTCTATACCAAGATCCTCGGGATCGCGGGCGGCAGAGAGTTCCATCTGGATCTCGCAGATGAAGGTATCGCGATCCTTCATCTCTACCCAAATCTCCCGGCCGACCTGTTCCAGGGCAACCAGGGGTGACAACCCGGATTGGGCGGCCCGGGAAAACTGCTCCTGATTGCGCGCCGCTGCATCGTCGAAAACGGCCCGCAGCAACTCCTCCTTACTACTGAAATAGCGATAGATCGCCCCTGCGCTCAGATCGGCCTCTCGCGCGATATCGGCCATCGTTGCGCCGGAGATCCCCTTACGAGCGAACAGCCGGGCGGCAGCGTTCAGGATTTCCTCCCGCCGGGCATCGAAATACTCCTGGGTGACCCGTGTCACGGCAACTCCATGTTCAATCAACTCACTGAATGAACGTTCATTCACCGTGCCAGAATACGTCGTTCGCCGGCCAATGTCAACACATTCCGCCCGGTTTGTCACTCAGAAAGTCCTCAGGTTTTCGAAGACACCCATACACAGTAGAGACGACCCGGCGGGTCGTCTCATGACAGGAACGTGTGCTCGTTGTGCAAGGAGAGCCGTTTCTCCCGCAGGGCAGGGGCGCATTGCAATGCGTCAATTCATCAATTCGGTAATCAGGAGCGACCATCTCATATCGTCATCCCGAGCGAAGTCGAGGGACCTCGTGGGTCGGATCTTCTCAGGTGAAGTCAAGCTCCGACCCTCGAGGTCCCTCGACTTCGCTCGGGATGACGGTAGAGAACCGTACGTCTCCCTCCGCAAGAGTAGGTATTGTCTGCGTCTAGCTACTCGTCCAGCCCGCACCAGTCGAGGACGAACGCGGCGAGCGTCTTCATCGTCTGGTTCAGCGAGGCCAGATCCAGCCATTCGTTGGCAGCGTGTGCGCCCTCACCCAGCGCACCATAGCAACCGCAAGGAATCCCCTGGAAATTGAAATAGCGCATGTCGTTGGTGCCGGTTTGCGAGCGCATCTCCATCTCCTGGCCGGTGGTGCGCTTGTGCCAGTCGCCCAGCATCATCACCGGTGGCGCGTCCGGCGAAACGGTCGAGCCGCCGCTCTGGAACCCGTAGTAGGAGATCACCGGGCGATGCTCCCGCAGCCAATCATCGGCATCCGCCGCAGCGTTGATCGCCGCCTCGACCCGGGAGCGGATCTCCTCGACCGTCTGGCCGGGGAAGAAGCTCAGCCGGCAGTTCAGTTCGCACTCACCGGGCACGGTACTCGGCCAATCGCCACCGTTGATGACACCGATATTGAGATTGATCGGATGATCGATATGGGTGTAGGCCGGGTGTGATGCTTCGTTCATCTCCCGGTCCAGTTCCTGCAACGCCTGGATGATCGGCACGGTCTTGGCGATCGCGTTCACGCCGGTCGGCGCAACCGCAGCATGGACCGACCGGCCGGAAACGAGCACCTTGAACCACATCACCCCGACATGCGCGGCGATGAACTGGACCGGCTCGGTGATGATCGCGGCGTCCGCCTTGTAACGCAGGCTGGCCGCCAGCGCACCGTTCCCGGTGCACTCCTCTTCAATAACACTCTGAATGATCAGGTCGCCCTTGAGCCGCATCCCGAGATCGCGCAACACTCGCGGCAGGAAGAGGTTCATGGCCACGCCGCTCTTCATATCGAGCGCACCACGGCCATACATCCGGCCATCAACAATCTCGGCACCCCAGGGATCGTAATCCCAGTCTGCCAACGGCTCCGGGCTGACGACATCAATATGTCCGTTGAGGATCAGCGACCGCCAGCCTTCGGTTCCGGTCACCGTCGCTGCCACATTCGGCCGTCCGGCAAACGGCACACCGCTATCGCCGGCGTTCGGCAGGTCTTTTAGCGACTCGTCCAGTTCCCAGACATCCGGCTCAAGTCCGGACTCGCGAAGATGTTCCGCGACAAACGCCTGCGCCGCGGCCTCATCGCCCAGCAAGCTCGGAATCCGGACCAGACTGGCCACCAGTTCGACCAGTTCATCCTGGCGTGCGTCGATCTCATCCCAGAGCCGTTGAACCGCAGCCTCCGCCACCTCGGACATTATCGTCTCCTGTCTCATCAACACGTTGTCAGCGGGAACAGTATAGCGGTACGTCCGGACCGCTATTTCACGCCCACCGCCATCGCGCGACCTTCGACGAACAGGAAGTCGGGACGGTCAATCAGTCCGGTGTCGACCAGGTTCTGGAGCTGGCGGGCATGGGTAACCGGCAGGTGGTCGATGCCGGGAGAGGCAGTGCAGAGGTAGGGAATCGCCACGTCGATGAAGCCACGCTCGTCGTCGGTAAGCGGGTGGATGTACTCGCGGGTACGCATGACACCGCGCACTTCCCGCAGACCGGCCTCAATGAAATAGCCCCGCAGCTTGTGCCCGACAAACCAGTCGACGAACTCATCCTCATCCTGCCCGGTCCAGCCGGCCGGCAGCGAAGTCTTCAGCGCCAGCAACAACTCATCCGGCATCGGCCCGACCAGCATCGAGTGCATCTCGACATCCTGGGCGGCCACCCGTCCGCCGGGCCGGGTTACCCGGACCATCTCGCGAATCGCACTGACCGGGTCCGCCTCGTATTGCAATGTGCCGGCACACCAGACAGCGTCAAACGCGCCATCCTCAAACAGCAGATCGCCAATCGGCCCCTGCGCCAGCTCAACTCGTGACTCGTAGGGTTTGCCGGCAATCCGGCTACGGGCGATCTCAAGGTTCTCCGGGTCGGGATCGAGACCAACGATCCGCCCTTCCGGCCCGATCAGCCGGGCGATCCAGTCAAAATGCGTGCCACTGCCGCAGCCAAGATCCAGCACCCGGTCACCCGGCAGCAAACCAGCCTCGGAGAGCAACGAACTATAGAGCGCAGCCATGGCCCGGAAGTGACGATGCATCCAGAAATCGCTGGTCAAATCCAGCCCGGAATCACTCCGCATCACCGCCCGGTGAGAATGCCCCTCTGCCATTGGTG
>CAZRNC010000249.1:0-4861 GCA_964601285.1 uncultured Thermomicrobiales bacterium
AGGGACTGCTCCGGATTGACGTTGACCTGTTGCGTGAAGTCAACCGGGTCGAGGGCGCCACGCTCTATACGCTGCTCGACCGCCAGACGGTGGTACGGGGCAAGGTCGTTGCCGGCCTGAAAGTGACACCGATCGGCTTCCCCTCTTCGGGCATCGAGGAAGTGCGAAGAATCGTCGAGGATGCCGGCCACTCACCGGTGATGCTGATTCCGTTCCAGCCGAAGAAGGTAGTCGTGATTGCCGCCGAGGGATTGAACGAGAAGCTACGTGAACGTTTTGGCGAGATGGTCGGCAAGAAGATGGCCTGGTATGGCTCGGAAGTGATCGACGTCCAGTTTGTCGATGCGACTTCAGAGAGCGTGGCAGCGGCATTTCAGGCCGGTTTGGACATGGGGGCCGACATCCTGATGGCGGCCGGCGGGAACACGATTGATCCGCTCGATCCGATCCTGATTGCGGTCCAGGACATCGGTGCAGAGATGATCCACTTCGGCGCTCCTGCCCATCCCGGCAGCATGTTCTGGCTGGCGCAGGTTGGCGAGGTTCCAATTTTCAATCTCGCATCCTGCTCGATGTACTCCCGGGCAACGGTGGCCGACCTGATTCTGCCGCTGGTGATGACTGGCAAGCAGATTGAATCCGACGACATTATCGAGTTGGGCTATGGCGGGGTGCTGGAGCGCGAGATGGCGTTCCGCTTCCCGGATTACGACGTTGACTATAGCGGCGAAGGTGATGAACCCGGCGAAGAGTAGCGCCGGTCAGGGAAGGGGCATGCAGTGGCAGTAAACGACGGCAGAACTGTTGTTATCCACGACGGGTTGGTTGTCATGCCCGGTGGCGCGGTGAGGGCGGATGTTGTGATCCGTGGTGAGACGATCGCTGCTATCACGATGGATGCCAGCCAGATAGATGCTGACGAGCGGATCGACGCCTGTGGTCTGGTTGTCATGCCGGGGGGTATTGACGCGCACACGCATTTCAAAGACCCGGATCCGAATCAGGTCGAAGGGTTTGAAACCGGCTCCCGTGCAGGGCTGGCCGGCGGTGTGACGACAGCCATCGAGATGCCCCAGGCGACGCCGACCTCTTCTACCGGCGCGCACATTCGCGAGAAACGGGTTCTGATCGGTCAGTTCTCTCACGTCGATGTTGCGCTCTGGGGTGCAGTCATCGGACAGCCGGCAAGTGAGATCGAGGAGATGATCGACGAGGGTATCGTTGCGCTGAAGGCGTTCATGCCGGCGTCGAGTCCCGGTTTCCCGCGGGCCGACGACGTTGTCCTGCTCGATACGTTCAGGATGATCGCTGGCCGTGATGACCTGCTGTTTGGCGTGCATTGCGAGAACGACGACATGCTGACCAAGAACATCGCTCGCTTACAGGCGGAGGGCCGCAAGGATCCACTTGCTCATGCCGAGAGCCGTCCGCCGCTGGTCGAGGTCGAGGCCGTCCACCGGGCGCTCTTCTTTGCCGAACTGACCGGCGCGCGGTTCTACGTTTGTCATCTGGCTGCTGCGGATGGCTTCAAACTGGTGAAGGAAGCCCGCCAGCGAGGGGTACGTGTTCAGGCTGAGACGTGCCCGCAATACCTGGTGCTGGATCATTCCGACCTTGAGAAGCATGGGCCGTTTGCCCGTTGTGCGCCGGCATTCCGTGAACGTGCTGAAGTCGAGCTCATCTGGGAGTACGTGGCTGACGGCACCTGCGATGTCATTTCGTCTGACCATTGTGGCTACACCATCGAGTCGAAACAGGCCGGGCTGGACGACATCTGGAAAGCGCCGCTTGGCTGCTCCGGAATCCAGACGATGTTCCCATCGGTGCTTGATGAGATGGTCAACAACCGCGGGCTTTCGCTGGAACGGTTCGCCGAACTGAGCGCGACCAATCCGGCCAAGGTCTTCGGACTCTATCCCCGCAAAGGTGCGATCCAGGTCGGCTCTGATGCCGACTTTGCGCTCTACGACTTGAAACGCCCCTGGAAGGTGACCGGGTCGGAAATGCTGCATCGCAACAAGTGGACACCCTACGAGGGCAAGACGATTGGTGCTTCGGTCGTCCGGACGGTGCTGCGCGGCCAGACGGTATTCAATCTTGCTGATGAAAGCCCGGTCCTTGGCACACCGGGTGATGGAAAGTTCCTTGCCCGTGGATATGGACTGGAAGGGGCAGATGCCTGATGGCGTTCACATTGATGAACGGGACGATTTACGACGGCCTGGGCAATCCGGGCCGGCAAGGTCACGTTGTCGTTGAAGGCGACCGGATCGCAGAGATTGGAAATGTCCTGCCTCGTGGCGAACTGATCGATGTTCAGGGGTTGGCGGTTTCGCCGGGATTCGTGGATACCCATAGCCATTGCGACCTTGTTGGTCTTTCCGACCGGCAGCTTGCTCCGAAGCTGAAGCAAGGCATCACGACCGATTTGCTCGGGCAGGACGGACTTTCCGAGGCGCCGATCAAGGCGGAAGATGTCGACCACTGGCGGACCCATCTGGCAGGACTCAACGACGATCCGCAGGTTGACTGGACCTGGCGGACCTATGGTGAGTATTTCTCCCGGATTGGCGGCGCAGCGATCAACTTTGCCGGCATGGTCGGTCACGGCACGATCCGCCTGCATGTCATGGGCATGGATGACCGCGGTCCGACTCCGATCGAGCTGGTGGCAATGCAGCAACTGCTGGACGATGCCTTGACCAACGGCGCCTGCGGGTTTTCCACTGGCTTGATCTATTCGCCCTGTGTCTATGCCGACACCGACGAGATCATTGCCCTCGGCCATGTCGTCAAACGCCACGATAGCTTCATGGTCTATCACATGCGGTTCGAGGGCCGGCGTGTGCTGGATGGCATGGAAGAGGTCTTCACCGTTGGCCGGCAGACCGGGGCGTCCCAGCACATTTCTCACTTCAAGGCTCGTGGCGGACAGGCGTGGGGCAAATCACCAGACATGGTTGCCGCGATGAATCGTGCCCGCGAAGCCGGCATTGACGTAACTGCCGACCAGTATCCCTACACAGCCGGTTCGACGATGCTCGGCGCGTTGTTGCCGCCCTGGTGTCATGCTCGCGGAGTCGAGGGCTTGAACGCCTATCTGCGCGACGAATCCGTGGAAGAGCAGATTCGCACCGAGATCCAGCATGGCCGGCACGATTGGGAATCCAGTATCGCCGCAAGCGGTTGGGAATCCATCGTGATTGTGGGTGTCAAGACTGACGCGAACCAGTGGGTCGTCGGCAAGCGTATTCCGGAGATTGCCGCCCAGTGGGGACTGGATGACTACCAGACGATGGTCCGGCTGATGCTGGAAGAGAACCACGCCATTTCGATGATTCTCCACATGATGCATGAGGACGACGTCCGCACCCTGCTGGTACAGCCCTGGCTGATGCACTGCACCGACGGGCTGATGGGCGGCACGCCGCACCCGAGAACATATGGAACCTATCCCAAGGTGTTGGGGCATTACGTTCGTGACGAGAAGCTGATGAGCATCGAGGCGGCAGTTCGGAAGATGACATCGCTGCCAGCCTGGCGGATTGGCCTCAAGGATCGCGGTGTCATCCGGCCGGGTGCGTTTGCTGACATTACCGTGTTCAATCCTGATACCGTGATCGACCGTTCGACCTATGCCGAGCCGACGGTCTTCCCGACTGGCATCGATCATGTGTTTGTCAACGGCATCCATGCTGTACGCCATGAACAGGAGACCGGTAACCTGGCCGGCAGGGCATTGCGACGCGAAGTCCCGGCGCCAGGTTCGGTACGTACCTAACCATAATCTGGGGTGATCGGACAGCTTATACTGTTCTCCGGTAGCGGATCATTCCGCTGTTGTGTGTTAACCGGGGGAGAACGAGCATGTCCAGATTTAATAAAGACGCACGTCTGGATACCGGCCAGGTTCAGGATCGTCGCAAATCTGGCGGTGCCGTCGTTGGCGGGCTTGGTGGCGGGGCGGCCATTATTGCAGTCATCCTTGCACTGATTTTCGGTGGCAATCCACTTGGCGAGGGCGGAGAGAACCCGCTGGACCAGTTCATCCAGCAGCCGACCAGCGAGCAGGGCGACGAACAACCTGATATTGCAGAGTGTGAAACAGGAGCCGACGCAGAAGCACGGCAGGATTGCCGCATCGTTGCCTACGTCAACAGCATCCAGGAATTCTGGACCGACGAATTCGCCCGGCATGATGCTGAATATGTGATGAGTGTAACCACGCTCTTTGCCGGCTCAACCCAGACCGGCTGTGGATTTGCCCAGGCGCAAACCGGCCCGTTCTACTGTCCGCCAGACCAGGGCGTTTACCTTGATCTTGGATTCTTCCAGCAGTTGGAGACGCAACTCGGAGCGCAGGGTGGCCCGTTTGCCGAGGCATATGTGCTTGCGCACGAATATGGCCATCACATCCAGAACCTGACTGGTGTGCTGGCACGGGCACAGAACCGTGACACCGGTCCGGATAGCGACGCGGTCAAGATCGAACTGCAGGCGGACTGCTATGCCGGACTTTGGGCGCACCATGCCGAGGGTACGGAGACGTTGCAAACGTTGAGCCAGGAAGACATCGAAATCGGTCTGGACGCCGCCGCAACGGTTGGTGACGACCATATCCAGTCTCAGATGGGTGGCCAGGTCCATCCCGAATCGTGGACGCATGGTTCGTCCGAACAACGCCAGCAGTGGTTCATGACCGGCTACCAGACCGGCGACTTCTTCGCCTGCGACACGTTTGCGAATTGACGAACGCGGATACATTGGACAGCGTATAAGCCCCCGGCAGGGGTAGGGGCGCATTGCATGCGCCCCATTCGCATCAAGTTAGGCGAGATTCACTGGTGTGGGCTCCAAACTG
>CAZRNC010000250.1:0-4858 GCA_964601285.1 uncultured Thermomicrobiales bacterium
CAAGCACCACCATGTGTCAATTAGTCATGGTTGCAACACTCAGGATGACAGATAAGCAGATCTGCTCCTGCCCGTACGAGAATGCCGCCCCTACCCAAACATGGCCCGGAACCGCTACTCGATGTTCCGCAGGCGCGGGTCGAGCACATCGCGGACCCAGTCGCCGATCAGGTTGATCGAGAGCACTGTCAGCATGATTGCCACGCCGGGGATTGTTGCCAGCCACCAGGCAGTTGAAACATAGGCCCGGCCATCGGCCAGCATATTGCCCCAGGTCGGGGTGC
The DNA here is from genome assembly GCA_964601285.1 of uncultured Thermomicrobiales bacterium. Taxonomy (GTDB): domain Bacteria; phylum Chloroflexota; class Chloroflexia; order Thermomicrobiales; family CFX8; genus CAYWXR01. The sequence continues at coordinate 285 of CAZRNC010000250.1, forward strand.
CACCACCGACACCAAGCCCCAGGAACGACAGCCCTGCCTCGGCGATGATCGCCGCAGCAACGGCGAACGTTCCGAAGACGACAATCGGCGTCACCACATTCGGCAGCAGGTGCTTGAACAGCAACGGGCCGTCACGGACTCCGATCGCCTGGGCAGCAACGACATACTCCTGTTGCCGTGCGGAGAGCACCGAACCACGCATCAACCGGGCATAGGGAACCCAACTGGCGATAGCCAACACGATAATCACGTTCAGCAATCCGCCACCAAGCACTGCGATGAGCGCGATTGCCAGCAGCAGGAACGGGAACGCCAGGAAGATGTCGCCAATACGCATGATCACGGTATCAACGAACCGGCCATAGTAGCCGGCTGCCAGCCCGAGCACCGAGCCGAACGCGGCACCGAGCAGTACCGCCGTCAGTCCCACAATCAACGAAACCCGGGCACCGTAGACGATCCGGGTGAAGATGTCCCTGCCGAGCTGGTCAGTTCCGAAGAGGTTTTCCGTGGTACCGGTGAACGTCTGGTCAGTTCCCTGCACCGGACAGGTCGTCAGCCACGGACAACGCAACCGCACCATAATGTCGCCGTCGGTTGCCGGATCGTATGGCGCAATGACCGGTGCAAAGATCGCGCCGAAGGTAACGACCAGCAGGATGACTGCACCAACCACACCAAGCCGGTTTCGCCGGAGCATACGTAGCGCACGTTTCGTCGCCGAAGTCTGCCGGCGCTCTTCACCAAGCGTCGCCAGGACATTCGCTGTATTTGAGCTTGGCCGCTCTGCCTCAGCCATAAAGCCTCCAGGTATCTTGCCCTCTGCCGGGCTACGTCAGCCGTACCCGCGGGTCAAGCCAGGTGTACAGAATGTCCACCACAAGATTGATCAGCACAAAGCTTGCGGCGATGATGAACACCGCGGCCTGAACAACCGGGAAGTCCCGCTGCCCGATAGCCGTCACCAGCAATTGCCCGACACCATTCCATTCGAAGATCTGCTCGGTAATAATCGCGCCGGCCAGCAAGTTGCCGAAGTCCAGCCCGATCACGGTTACCAATGGAATTGCCGTGTTCTTGAGGGCATGCCGGGTCACCACTGCATACTCCCGCAGCCCCTTGGCCCGGGCAGTCCGCACATAGTCCTGCCCCAGCACATCGAGCATGCCGGAACGGGTTAACCGCGTTAGCCGGGCTATGCCGGGCGCGGCCAGGGTGATGGTCGGAAGAATCAGGTATGCCCAGGAGAGTTCGTACCCCTGGGAGGGGAGCCAGCCAAAGTTCACCGAAAAGATCAGGATCAGCATGATGCCCAACCAGAAGTTGGGAACCGACTGGCCAATCAGCGCGATGAACATCACCACATTGTCGATGATGGTGTAGCGCTTCACTGCAGAGATGACACCAAGGACGATAGACAGCACCACCGATAGTACCAACGCACACATTGCCAGCGCGATGGTCCTGGGGAATCGCGCCAGCACCACTTCCATCGAGGAATAGCCGGTAAACCTCAAGGATGGCTGGAAGTCAAACCTGGCAGCGTCGCCAAGGAAGTTGAAATACTGCACCCAGAGTGGTCGATCCAGACCAAGCCTCTCCCGGAGTGCTTCCTGGTCCGCCGCTGTTGCCCCTTCGCCAAGCATGAGGGCTACCGGGTCTCCGGTGATATTGGTGATGAAAAACACGGCGGTCACCACACCAACAATCACCAGCACCGATTGCAGGAGGCGGCGCACAATGTACTGAGCCATAGGCGATGCGTCCATTCCAGATATCTACAGATCCCAGGTTCATCCCGCGGGATTTCATCTCCCCTCCCGCTATCGTCGCCAGGAGCGAAGATGACACTCCGCGGGCCGCAAGGTTTGCTCCTGAACCGGCATACCGGTTCAGGAGCAAACTGTGGGTCCTGCGTTAGACGTTCCACTCCATCTCGTGTGCCCACATCATCTCATCGTGTCGTGGTTCCCACTTCACCCAGTTGTCCACACCAAAGATGTCGACCAGGTGATACATGAAGAGTGCGGCGGCATCGTCGTAGAACACTCTCTGGGCTTCGGCGTAGAGTTCCATACGCCGCTCTTCATCAAGCTCGATGCGGGCTTCCTGCAGCAGGTCCTCAAACTCCTGGTTGCAGCCATACGGCCGTCGCCAGTCGCCGAAGTCTGCTGCCGAGACGCAGCCGAACAGCGGGATGAAGCTGTTATCAGCGTCGAAGATCCAGTTGCCCCACGAGGCAAAGATCAGACCAGGCGTCTCATTGGCTGTCTGCAACTCGGTGAGTGTTGCAGATTCGCGCAGTTCCGGAGTACAGCGGATGCCGGCCCGGGCCATCTGCTGGGCCATCGCCTCGGCCACCTCACGGTCCTTCGGATAGCGCCCCTGGATGTGCCAGATCTGGATGTCGATACCATCCGGGAAGCCAGCTTCCGCCAGCAATTCCTTGGCTTTTTCCGGATCGTCCGGATACGGCTCAAGGTTCGGATCGAACCCGAACACCCACGGTGCCATGATCGTCGAAACACGGTTGCCGTTGCCGAGCAGAATCGCGTCGATGACGCCCTGGACGTTGGCAGCGTAATTCACCGCCTGGCGCACACGCGGATCGTTGTACGGTTCGGCCTCGACCGAGAAGAAGTAGAACGGCACACGGTTACTCACCGCGCGCACAGCTCGGGCACGGCCGCTGCTGTTGATACCGTCAAGTTCTTCCGGCGGCATGTCCTTGGCAACATGGACGTCACCAGCGCGCAAGGCTGCCACGCGGGTTGCCTGTTCAACGATCGTCGTCATGCGCACGCGCCTGATCGACGGAATCTCGCCCCAGTAGTCTTCGTTAACTTCCACCACCAGGTCTTCGTTCGGACTCCAGCTGACCAGCTTGTACGGACCGGTTCCGTTGGCTTCAGCCATCACAACTTCGACACCCTGCGATGCCCATTCCGGAGCAACAATGGTGGTGTGGAAGCCCGTCAACCTCGCAAGCAGAGCCGGGTCTGGTTCATTAGTGATGACGTTGACGGTGTATTCGTCAACAACCTCAACATCTTCGATGATGGCGTAGGTGGCCCGGGTCGCTCCGGGGTTTTCGTCGCTCAGCGGCCGCAGGATGCTGAAACGAACGGCCTCGGCGTTGAAGTCCTCACCATTGTGGAACTTGACACCTTCGCGCAGTTTGAACTGCATCGTCAGCTCGTCGATGCGCTCCCACTCAGTGGCCAGACATGGCGAGATGGTCACCAGGTCGCGTTCGAACTTCACCAGCGGCTCATAAATATGTCGAAGCTGGTTCTCAGCAATCGTGTTGACGTGCCGCTGCGGGTCAATGCCGTAGGTAGTGAGCTGATTGGTGCCCCAGGCCATCACCAGTTCATCTGGCTGGTCGCCCGACGGGTCACCAATCTCCGGATTATCAAACGCACGGACGTCGACGGCCCGGACACGGGTAACGTCACCGCCGGATGCCGGAGGTTCAGTCGCCTCTTCATCAGGCTCTTCCTTTTCGGGATCTTCGTCGTCTGGCTCTTCTTCTGCGGCGGTGGTCGCTGTCGGGTCAGTAGACGGCGGGGTAGTTGGTTCGTCTCCGTCGTCATCATCGTCGCCACAAGCGGCCAACAGGGCCGATGCAAAAAGGGCAGTCGTTCCGCCAAGGAACACGCGGCGGTTCACTGCCGTACTCAGCACTTTGTCGCGAATGTCGAACCGGTCTTCAGACATGTGGTTGTCTCCTCCCACCGCGAGAGCGATCTCCTGACCACAACCGCGGCGCTGTCTCATCCCGAGCAGGGATCAGATGTTCGCAAAGCAATCCGTCAGATACCGGGTCCTCCTTCCTGGGTTGAGTGCCCTCCAGGCAGGCTCGAATCGATTTCACCGGCATATGCAAAAACAATAGGTAGCCCGCCGGTGTGGACGTAGACAACGGTCTCGTCCGGTCCGATCGCACCCCTGCGAATCTGGTCGATCAACGCTGACATCGACTTTCCTGTATAGACTGGATCCAGAATGATCGCTTCAGTCGATCCCGTCAAGTGGATCGCCTCAAGTCCGGCATCGGTGACCACGCCATAGCGCTCGCCGACGTACTCACCGTGGGTGTCGATATCCTCCGGTGTCAGGCGGGTGTCGAACCCCAGTAGCTCAGCGACTCCGTTTGCTGCGGTGCAAACATAGGCAGCAGCGTCCTCTTCCGAGGGGCCAACGCTCACCGGATGAACCCGATACGGTTCTCCGAGTAGCTTGCCGGCGAGGGCAAGCCCGGCAGATGACGTTCCGTGTGCCATGAATATATGGTCGACCCTGGTGTTTAGCGCATCTAGCTGGTCCAGCAGTTCAATCGCCCCGACCAGATAGCCACAGGTTCCGGCGATCTTCGAGAACTTGTCGCGTGGCACGTCGTAAACGGTGTGCCCTTCGGATTCCAGCCTGGCAATCAGATTGTCCAGTTCGGCAGTCACCGTAGCCGGGTCGTCCGATGGCGCTTCGATCACCTGGGCGCCCATGATCTTGCCGAGCAGCAGGTTGCCGGTCACCGGGTCGTCCTTGGCGCTGGGAATCTTGATGATGTAGTT
>CAZRNC010000251.1:0-4851 GCA_964601285.1 uncultured Thermomicrobiales bacterium
CAGGTTGATGATGCGTCCACCGGACCCGCTCTCGAAACGCCGGGCAAACTCAACCGATAGCATGGCCATTGCGCGAACATTGACAACATAGTGCGCGTCCAGAGCTGCGACATCAAGTGTCTGATAGTTGGTCAGTGTCGAATGTGCTGCGTTGTTTACCAGGATCGACGGCGAACCAAGCATCTGGTTGACAGCATCCAGCACCTGAACTTCCGATCCGGCCATCGCCAGGTCAACTTCCAGATGCACAGCCCGCACACCTGCCAACCGCAGATCGGACTCCAGCAGCGCCGCACCTTCAGGATCTTCTCCACTGCCATGCTGCCGGTCGTATTCCGGCCAGCTTGTGAAGAAGATATCGGCACCATGCGCGGCCAGCGCCCGGCATATCGCCGCGCCGATACCCTGACGCCGGCCAGCTCCAGTGACGATAGCGACTCGCCCAGTCAGGTTGGGCGTGATGTCATATGCGCCTGCCGGAGTATCCATCACGCACCGCCCTCGTCTCCCCGGTACTGCGAATAGTCCACGCCCGGACGGATCTCCTTGATGTGGAGGATGTGGCTCTCGGTGACTTCCATGCCGGCGCGGGAGTAGAGGCGCGGGGCGCCGGTCGGGCTGTCGGCGTCGACGCTCAACCAGGCACGCCGGAGTCCTCGCTGTTGGAATGTGCAGAAACTCTGGTTCAGCAGCGCCAATCCCAACCCCTGCTTCCGCCAAGGCCGGCGGACGCCGAGGGTCCGGACGATTCCCTGATCGCCTTCTTCCTCACAGATAGAGATGCCGGCCAGTTGGTCGCCATCTTCAGCAAGGATCCAAAGTTCGGGGGCGAAGTCGCCACCTTCCAACCGCTCCATAAACTGTTCAAAACTGACCTGCGGCCGGCCCCAGAGATCCCGAAAGCTGTCCTCGATCGCTTCCCAGACCGCATGTTCATCCTGCCCGGGCCGGAACGTCCGTGGGCAAACGCGTTCCGGCCAGACCGGTTGCTCCAGCTCCGAAGGCAGGTCCATCTCCATCACGTAGGTCGTCCGAACCGGCTCATATCCGGTAGAAGCCAGCAGCTTCAGGCCTGAATGATTGGTTGACCGCATGAAGTGACGGACGACTACCCTCGCATCGGCCGGCGCGCAGTCAAGCCGGTTACGAATCCAATGCTCGCCCCATGCCACCAGTGCGCGGCCAACGCCCCGGCAGCGATGGTCCGGATGAACGACCGCATAGACCGTGATGGCGGTGTAACCAAGGTTCACCACGTCAACCAGACCGGCAACTGTGCCGTCACTGGTGACGACGACCGCCGATTCCTCAGCAAGATTCACCCACGACCAGTCTCGCAGGATTGATTCCGTTGTAATGTCCGTCTTACCGGTGTCTGCCAGTTCCACGGCGGCGAGTGTTGCTGCCGCGGATTCAGCGTCTTCAATTCGGGTAGGCCGCAGCTCGTACCCGTCCGGCAGTTTCAACGCACGCCACCATCTGCCGGCGGATGCCCGACAATCTGCTCGTAGGCTTCCGGATCAGTCGCGCCTTCGGTCACAAAGAGCAGGACGCTGGTCGTCTCATTCACACCAAGAAACTCGCGTGCGGTTTCGGCTTCCGGACCGTTCAGCAGTTCAAGCAGTCCGCCTAGCCCGGCAGCCCCGGTCTCACCAGCTTCGACACCAGCACCGGCCAGCAGGCGCATCGCTTCACGGGCGCGCTCGTCGTCGACCTCGACAAACAGGTCGGTACCGGCAGAAACGACCGGCCAGGCCAGCAACGACGGTGTGCCGCAGTTGAGGCCCGCCATGATCGAGTCCTGCGGACCGGGAATCGTCACAACCTCGCCGGCACGCATCGATTCCATCATGCAGTTGGCAACCAGCGGCTCAACGCTGACCAGCCTGGGATGATCCGCACGTTCCGGATTGCGATAGTGAGACACCACCGCCGACCCTAACGCGCCGACGCCGATCTGAACCAGGACCAGATCCGGCTGGGATTCACCGAGTGCGGCAAGCTGTTCGTCCACCTCGGCAACAATCGTCGAGTAGCCGTCAATAACGTTCAGCGGAACGTCCTGATAACCCTCCCACGAGGTATCAGAAATGACCAGACAACGTTCGCTGGCATCCTCAGCCGAGCGAGCGACGGTTTCGTCGTAGGTGCCATCGACAACGGTAACTGACGCACCTTCGCCGGCAATGGCATCAATCCGGGCCTGGGCGGTGCCGGCCGGCACGTAGATCTTCGCGTCGAAGCCCAGCAGGGCAGCCATCCGGGCAACGGCCCGGCCATGGTTGCCGTCGGTCGCTGCGGAAAGCGTCATCGGCCGGATCGGATCCAGCTTCGCGTTCAGATCTTCCAGCGTCGTCCAACCACTCAGATCGACCAGCTTCTCCAGCTCGCGATAGATTGCCCAGGATGCCCCGAGAATCTTGAACGCTGGCAGGCCGAGCCGGCTGGATTCATCCTTCACCCAGACCTTGCCCACCCCGAGGCTTGCGGCAATACCCGCGGCGTTTACCAGTTGCGAAGGCACGTAGCCAGGCAAACTTCGGTGAAACACGCCTGGTGCGCCACCCGGAACGGTTCCGACACCGGACCGCCGGACAGCGTCATTCAGATAGATATGCGAACCCACGTTAGCTCCATTCACTCTTTTAGCTCTGGGGCAGGAATGCCCGGCCTGCAGACGAGCCGCCGTTCACCGACAGCACATCACCGGTAATGAACTCGGCATATTCGGAAGCAAGGAACAGTGCAGCGTTGGCAATGTCTTCCGGCTGACCGATCCGTCCCAGAGGGATCGAACTGGTCAGCGTTGCCTTGTACACCTCGGAGATCGGCGAAACTTCGCCTTCTACCTCAATCAGGCCGGGCGAGATGCAATTCACATTGATCTTGTGCTGCGCCATCTCCAGGGCCAGCACCTTGGTGAACATCACAACGGCTGCCTTCGACGCGCAATAATGCGATGCTCCAAGCCGCCCACTCTGGTAGGAACCTGACGAGAGGGTAATGATCTTGCCGCGAACGCCACTTGCGATCATGCTGCGGGCAGCAGCCTGGCAGGTCAGGAAGACACCGCGGACGTTGGTCTCCATCACCCGGTCCCACTCGTCGACATCCATATCAACGACCAGCGAATTCGGATAGATGCCGGCGTTGGCAATAGCAACGGTTGGTGGGCCGAACCGCGCTTCGGTCTGGCTGGCAAAGGCAGCCACGGCCTCTGGATCGCGGACATCAACAACCATCGAGAAAACCCGATCGGCGTTGCCGAGCCGGTCGATCGAACGCTGTAATGCATCCTCGCGGAAGTCACAAATGGCAACGCTGGCCCCGGCGTTCAGGAACGCTTCGGCAATCCCGTAGCCGATGCCAGCGCCGGCACCGGTGACCATAACAACCTGATTTTCATAATTGAACATCGCACCCCATCTTCCCCGAATCGGATTCCGGTTATCCCGGCAAACAGTATCCACCAGAAAGCCGGTTCGCGGGAAGATTATCGGAAATCAGGGATGTTCAATCAGCACCCGAACCGGAGTCCAGGCACGCCGGCCGCAATTGGGGCAGCGCAGATATTTCCGGGGACCGCCCCTGCCAACACTGTTCGGCGACACCATGTTACGCCAGGGACTGATTTCGAACGCGTAGGAACATTGCGAACATTCATAGCCAAACGTCCGGGTATGCCAGCGGATCAACCAACCAATCGAGAACACCGAAACCACCAACCAGATGATCCAGCGTCCGGACACGTCCAGCGCAGACAGTAGCACCGCCGATCCTGCCAGCACCAGCGTCATGATGCCAATTCGAATCAGCGTTGCATTCCAGTCTCTACGCGCATAAGGCTTCATTTGTGGATCCACCAACACCGCCTGATCTCATGGTATGCGAATACAAACCGTTGTGGAATTGTAACGTGTAACCCTCAACTTATGTCTCGTCTGTAGCAGGTTCCTCCCTATGCTGCAGGTACCGTTCGGCCATATGTGTGCCGGCGCATCAATGACCCCACAGGCAGGAGGAACCCACAATGACGACCAGAACCTCCAGACGACCAGTGACACTGCTGCCGGATACCGGCGGTGGCCCGATCATCGAAGCCACCGGTGTCGCCAAGACGTACGACACTGGCGAACTCAAAGTGGAAGCGCTACGTGATGTCAACCTGACCATAAACCGGGGCGAAATGGTCGCGATCATGGGGCCGTCCGGGTGCGGCAAAACCACCTTGCTCAACTGCCTCTCCGGACTGGATACCATCGACGCCGGTGAAATCATCATCGCCAATGAAAACCTGGCGGCGCTATCGGACGACAAACGAACCGCCTTCCGGGCACATCATATGGGATTTATCTTCCAGTTCTATAACCTGCTGCCCGTCCTCAACGCCCTGGAAAACGTCGAGTTGCCGCTGCTGGTGAGCGGAACCCGGCCGAACGAGGCCCGCGACCGGTCACTGGCGATGCTGGACCAGGTTGGACTGAAAGAGTGGGCCAATCACCGGCCCGGAGAGCTTTCCGGAGGGCAGCGCCAGCGAGTGACCATCGCCCGGGCGCTCGTCAATGAACCGGCAATCGTCTGGGGCGATGAACCGACCGGCGATCTCGACAGCAGGAACGCCAAAGAAATCCTGGATCTTCTGCGCGAACTGAACCTGCGCAACCGGCAAACCTTCGTCCTCGTCACTCACGACCCGAACATCGGCGCCATGTGTGACCGGATCATCCACATGCACGACGGCACAATCGTGAACCAAACGATCAACAACATCGCTGCCAACGGCGACTGAAGGGACGCGGATCGTGGATAGCATCTTTGGAGTCTCCATCAACTCTCTGCTAACAGTCCTGG
>CAZRNC010000252.1:0-4850 GCA_964601285.1 uncultured Thermomicrobiales bacterium
ACCTGCGACGCGTCTGCTATGCCGGAACCTGGGAACTCGACTATCCACGCAACACGCTGATCATTCAGGCGTTGCGTGATGCTGGCGTCCGCGTCGAAACCTGTCACTACTCAATCCAGTCAGGCACTGGCGGTGCCTGGAAGATGGCACCAGCAACTCTGCTGCTCCTGGCATTGCGGGTGCTGTTTGCCTACCTGCGACTGATTCCGAACGTTGCCTTGCGTTTGCTGCGCTGTGATGCGCTGGTGGTTGGGTACATCGGCCAGATGGACATGATCGTCCTTGGGTCGCTCGCCCGGTTGATGGGCCGGCCGGTGATCTTCAACCCGCTTGTTTCCCTAACCGACACACTGATCGAGGACCGGCAACGGCTCTCGTCCCGTGGATTGCCGGGACGACTGATTGGGCTTGTTGACCGTATCTCGATGCGCCTGGCAACGGTAGTGCTGGCGGATACCGAGCAGAATGCTGCGTTCTTTGCCGAGCGGTTTGGTGTTGATCCGGAGCGGTTGGCTGTCGTGCAGGTCGGCGTGCCGGAAGAGATCTTCCAGCCGGTCGAACGCCCGGCAACCCGGATCGGGCCGCTGGATGTGCTGTTCGTTGGCAAGTTCATCCCGTTGCATGGTGTGGACACGATCATCCGGGCGGCAGCGTTGCTACAGCAGCGTGGCGCAGCAGTGCGTATTGAACTGGTCGGCACGGGCCAGCACTACATTGCTGCCCGGGAACTTGCAGACCGGCTGAAGGTAGACAACATTGTCTGGACGGACTGGATCCCGTTTGACGATCTCGGCAGGCGAACAGCGACGGCCGACGTGATCCTGGGTATCTTCGACTCCGGAGCCAAGGCGAGCAGGGTCATTCCGAACAAGGTACATCAGGCATTGGCATGTGCTGTACCAGTTGTGACGGCTGATACGCCGGCTACACGAACATTTCTCGAAGATGGCGTTTCGGCGATGCTTGTGCCACCGGCAGACCCGGAGCAGTTGGCGGGCGCCATTGAACAACTCCAGAACGAAGCGCTGCGCGCCCGGATCGGCCGGCAGGGGTACGAATCGTGGCAACAGTGGGGTTCACGGCGGGCGCTCGCCGAGCAAATCCGGCAGGCAGTTTCCTTATGAGTAGCCGGTCGCGCTGGCTGACGCCGGTCGTCTTCTGGGTAGGGTTGCTGGTAGCGGCGCTGGTCCTCTGGCTCTCGGGACAGGCCGGCGCAGCGGTCGATACCCTTCGCGGGGCACGAATCTGGCCACTGTTTGTCGTCGTCGGGCTGGGGATGGCGTTGCCGGTGATCCATGCGTGGCGCTGGCAGCGAGTAATCGCTGCGCTCGGGAGCCAGTTGTCACTGAACACGGCCGCCGGGTTGACGGTCAGTGCGTCGCTGGTGAACTATGCAACACCAGGATTCCTCGGCGCACCGGCCAAGGCGATTCTGGCAAACCAGACTGAGGATGTACCGATCAGGCGCTCGCTGGTTTCCATTGTCCTGGAGCAGGGGCTGGACTTCCTGGTGCTGGTGGCTGGCAGTGGATTGATTGTGCTGGCGCTGGGGCCGACGAGGTTTGGTGAGTTACTGTCGCTGGGCGGCTGGTTGCCGTCACCGTACATTGGGGCAGCGATTGCCGGCGCCGGCGCTGCGATCGTGCTGCTGGTTGGACGTAGCAGAATTGCCCGTATCCGCGCTCGGATCGCCGAAGCGGTCATTGAAGTGCGGGAAGAGGTGCGCTGGCCGGCTGTCTGGGCGTTGACACTGGCCTACTGGTTGGCGCAGGTGCTGGTGATCTGGGTGCTGCTCTGGGCGTTACGCTTGCCTGCAGATCCGCTGTCTGTCCTGGCGTTGGGAACCTTGCCGTTGCTGGCGGGCCAGCTTGCGCCGGTTCCGGGTGGTGTGGGTGTACGAGAGGCGACGATGGTTGCATTGACCGGGGTAACCGGAATTCCGACAGTTGATCTGCTCGGACTGGCGATTCTCCAGCGGGTGTTACTGGTGGTTGCATTGCCGTTGTCACTGCTGGCGTTGCGCATGGTCCGGGGGCAGGTGGCGAGCGCATGAGACGCTGGCTTGATAGTGACACCTCGCGGCGGATTGCCTTGCTCTGGGCGGTAGCCATTTTCATCCGCCTGTTGCTGATGCCGTTCAGCATGCACTTCGACGCCTACCAGATCTATTCGCGAGCGGCTGAGGCCGCCTACGGTGGTGAGTGGTTCGGCTGGTCGGGGCAGTTCCTGGTGCAGACCGTCCACAATCTCTGGCTGTTCATGATCCGGCCACTGTTGCCGGATAGCGCCGGCATCTGGTCGGATACCGCCTCGATTGCCGGGGTCGGTGCGAGCCATGAGGATTACCAGCAGTTCCTGGCCTACGACCATGTGTTCCGGTTGGTCTTCCTGCTGAAACTGCCCTATGTCGTCGTCGATCTGGTCTGTGCCTGGATGATCGGCAAGCTGGTCGATCCGACCCGGAAGCTGCGGGCGATGGCCTTCTGGCTGCTGAATCCGCTGGTGATCTTCGCGACGACGATCTACGCCCGGCATGATGTCTTTGCGATTGCCCTGGTGCTCTGGGCGCTGCTGACGCTCCGCCAGCAGACCGATCTTCGCCGGGCCGGGGCATTGGCGCTGATGGGTGTCGCGACGTTGACCCGTTTCTTCCCGGTGCTGTTGCTACCGGTCTTCCTGCTCGCCTACAAGCGGACGATGCGTCAGTTGGGAATAGCAGTGCTGCTGCTGGGCGGGCTGGTTGCGGTCGTCGAGGTGGCCGGTATCGTGCTGTCCGGCAAGAGTCCGTCGCTGACGATTCTCGATACCTACATCCACTTCCGCTACTGGCTGGATGCTGACATCCAGATCCGGTTCAACGATTTCATCTTCATCTTCCCGGTGGTCTATGCGATCGGACTGCTCTGGTTGACCGAGCGCGGAGTGTCCGAGGATGAGGTTCCAGCGCTCGGCGCGGTCGTCTTCCTGGTGCTCTTCTCTCTGACGTTTTTCCACCCGCACTACGCGATCTGGCTGGTTCCGTTCCTGGCGTTGACGATCACCGGTTCGCCGCGGATGCTGGTCTACCACCTGATCCAGATCGCCTGTCTGATGATCTATTTCCTGCAATGGGGCACCTGGACGACCTGGGGGCTTTGGGAGCCGCTGCTCGGCGAACGGGCTGCCAGCTTGCCGGATCCGTACGAGTTCATCGCCGGGCAGATCGAGCCGCGGATCTTCTTTGGAGTGTTCCGCAGCCTGCTGACGGCTGTTTCGCTCTGGATGGCATGGACGCTGTTACGTCCACTTTTGAGGCGGCCAGCATGACCGGGCGGATCGTTCTGGTGGTGCTGGCTGGGCTGTTGCTGACCGGTTGCTCGATCCAGGTCTCGGGCATGCAAAACCCCGCCGCCCGTGATTGGGGCGAGCTGGAATGGATGCCGGTCAACCGGGAGCTCGAGCAGCCGTTTGTTGTCGGTAGCGGTCATGGCGCGGCGATCCACAATGATGCGCTGACCCCGCCGGATGAGTACATCGACAACCTGGCCGCGTTGCCGGACGATGCAACATCGGGCGAATTCCTGGAGCTGCGGGTTCCGCTCCGGCTGCGAGGTGACAGCGTTGGCCCGTGGGAGACCGGAACCCGGCTCCAACTGATTCCGGCCGACGTCGATCTGGAGTGGGGCGAGCCATTTCTGGACGTCGTGGTTGATGCATTGCCACGGACGCATGATCGCGTTGTCATCACTGACCTGCCGGATTTGCAGGCGGGCGATGTCGTCGTGATCCGGTTGATTCCCGGAGAGGGACCCCACCGGGAACTGCTGGATGTTGGCATCACGCCGCACCGGGCAGCATTTGGTGGCTGGCGGATGACCTCGCAGGGGGAGATGACCGTCGGTTCGATGGCGTTTGAAGCACGCTACATGCGCGAGGTCGATGCATCGGGCGTTGTCTCGGCCGGCATCGACCGGATGGGCGATGGTGGAGCAGTATTCCTTGCGCTTTGGGGCGTAGTTGTTGTTGCAGCCGGGACCGGTGTCGGGCTGATCGGACGGAGTGTGAGGAAGGGGAGCAGTAGTGGTCGTTGATTGGTCGAGCCGGCGCTGTTTGCTCTGTCGTCGGGAGTTCGATGGGCGGACCTTCCTCTGCCGTGAGTGTTCGGACCGCTACCGGGTCGAACCGATCCAGCCGGAACTCTATGCGACATTCTATGAGGCGCTGGACCGTGAGTATCCAGCCCGGTCGAACACCTACGGTGCATACAATGAACCAGCTGGCCTCTTCCGGGCGATTGAGCGCCTGCCCCGGAACGTGAGAGTTCTGGAGCTTGGTGCGGGCGGCGGACATCTCGGAGAGCGGCTGGTGGCGCTGGGATTCTCCAACGTTACGCTGTCTGATTTCACGGTGACGACGCTCACCGCAATGCGCGAGCGGTTGCCCGGTGTCGAGATCGTTGCGGCTGATGCGTCCGACCTGCCGTTCCCGGATGGATCGTTCGATGTTGTGATCACGACCGATGTGATCGAGCATCTGCCGGTTGTCGATGCGCACATCACTGAGGTTCACCGGGTGCTTGCCGGCCGTGGGCTCTACCTGGTCAAGACGCCGAACCGGTTGATTGCCGACACCTACTACCGTATCCGCGACATGCACGACAGTTATTTCTGGCACCCGTCGATGTTCACGCCGGGTGAGCTTCGAGACACCTTCGACAACCACGGTTTCGACATCCACCTGCTGCCGGCCGATCGTCTCACCGGCGCCCAGCTCGCCAAACTCCCTGGCCCGTCGATGTTGGGCCGCCTGGCTGGTGGCGTCCCGCTGGCCTGGCTGCCGGCGATTGCGCGTCCGCACCTCGAGGTGGTTGC
>CAZRNC010000253.1:0-4840 GCA_964601285.1 uncultured Thermomicrobiales bacterium
GGGACAATCTCACTGAATTCGACAATGACCGGGAGTGGTTGCGGCTACGCGTGGTGGTGTTGAACGTCCTCGCGACCACCGATTGCAGGTCCAGAGCAACAAGGACGGGTTGAAGCAGTCATGCCTCAACCCGATCTCTTCAACTTTCGACTCGGGGAATCCGAGCTTAGATCATGCCACCAGATCAGCCATTATCACCCGGCGACCACCTGGTGCGAGCTTGCGCGCAACTGCTCTCGGCTGGTTGGCTTTCTATCCTCTATCCTGTGACCAGTAACGAGGCTATCATTGACCAGGAACGACATAAGCTGCGCCACAAATCTGTCTATTGGGATGCGCGGACACTTGACGGCAGGGGGAGTTGGGCAATGGTTCGAGCCAGCATTACGCCAGGCGGTGTCAATGCGCAGGTGATGATTGTCAATATTGCGGCGATGGCGGCCCTGCGCCGAGAGCCGTTGGTTGATGGCAAGGGCGACGTGCAGAAGGTCAACGCGTCATTGGAGGCGGAACCACATTGCTGGAGGTGGAATGCGGTCTGAATTGACCTGTGCGCCAGCGGCTCGTCGGCTTCCGATTGGGGTCGAGCTGCGTTCAGGTGGCGGCGCTGATGCACGTGTCTGGGCTCCACGCTGCCACTCAGTCGCCTTCGTCATCGAATCGGGCGTCGCAGGTTTCTCAGAGACGCCACTCGCCGCCGAAGCGGATGGCTACTTCGCGGGGTTTGTGGCTGACGCCAGCGAAGGCGATCGTTATCGCTTCCGGCTGGATGGTGGTTCATCCTTCCCTGATCCTGCATCGCGTTTCCAGCCGGAGGGTCCGCACGGGCCGTCGGAGATCATCGATCCATCAGGCTTCGAATGGAGTGACGATGATTGGGCCGGCGTCGGGTTGCGAGGCGCCGTGATCTATGAATTACACGTCGGAACGTTCACATTGGCGGGAACATGGGACGCAGCTCGACAGGAGTTGCCGGCATTGCGAGATCTTGGTGTGACGGTGATCGAGGTGATGCCCGTTGCCGATTTCCCCGGCCAGTTCGGCTGGGGCTACGACGGTGTTAACCTGTTCGCTCCGTCGAGACTGTATGGCACACCAGACGATGCGCGGCAGTTTGTGGATGGCGCGCACCGGCTCGGTATGGGTGTGATTCTCGATCTGGTCTACAACCATCTTGGCCCGGACGGCAACTACCTGGCAGCGTTCAGCGACGATTACCGTTCGAAGGGCGAGCACACTGAATGGGGCGACGCGTTCAACTTTGACCGCGAAAACAGTGGCCCGGTTCGTGAGCTGTTCATTAGCAATGCGCGCTACTGGATTGAGGAGTTCCACTTCGATGGTTGCCGGCTGGACGCAACCCAGCAGATTTTCGATGATTCGGACCGGCACATCATCGCCGATGTGACGTCCACCATTCGTGCGTCCGCCGGAACGCGGTCGACACTCGTCATCGCCGAGAATGAACGGCAGGATGTCCGGCTTGTGATGCCGCCTGCCGAAGGTGGCTACGGGTTGGACGCCCTCTGGAATGACGACTTTCATCACAGTGCCATTGTCGCGTTGACCGGCCGCAACGAGGCCTACTACAGCCAACATCGTGGCACACCGCAAGAACTGATCTCCGCGGCCAAGCACGGATTCCTGTACCAGGGGCAGTATTACGCCTGGCAGAAGCAGGCGCGTGGCTCACCGGCGCTTGGCTTGCCTCCGGAGAGGACCATTGCCTATCTTCAGAACCACGATCAGGTTGCCAACTCGGCACGGAGCTCCCGCATTCACCAACTGACGGATGCGAGCCAGTTGCGGGCGCTGACAGCGCTGCTGTTGCTTGGCCCCGGAACGCCAATGCTGTTTCAGGGGCAGGAATTCGCGGCTCCGAGTCCGTTCCATTACTTCGCCGATCACGCGGATGGGCTGGCAGGGCTTGTCAACGCAGGGCGCGCCGACTCCTTCCGCCAGTTCCCAAGCGTGATGGACTTTCAGGCAACATCAGAGATGGCCGTGCCAACTGCGTTGACCACGTTCAACGCCTCCAAGCTTGACCACGCCGAGCGGACGCGCAACGCAGAGGTCTACGAATTCCACCGCGACCTGTTGCGCTTGCGGCGGGAAGACCCGGTCTTCCGGCTCCAGGCGTCGCTGGGAATCGACGGCGCAGTCATTGGCGATGAGGCGCTCGTCCTACGTTTTTTCGGAAAGGATGACGACGACCGGCTGCTGCTCATCAACCTCGGCCGCGATGTCGTACTACTGCCGATGCCGGAGCCGCTCCTTGCGCCGTCACGCCGCGGACCGTGGCGGATGTTCTGGTCGAGCGAGGAGCCGCGCTATGGCGGCAGTGGCACTCCGCCGTTTACGCCTGACGCGTCCTGGCGCCTGGCTGCCCACTCCGCAATCGTGTTGTTGCCCGATGGCAACACAGACCCGGCAGATCACCCTTCGAGGCGGTAAACCGTCTAGCGCGGCAAGGTGAAGGCAGTCGACCAGAACCTGGCGACATGAGATCCCCGCGAATCGTGCTGGAACGGCCCGCGTCACGCATCACGCAATCGCAGTAGACAGCCCTCATCTCCCCGCAACCTGAACGATGACAGGTCCTCCGTCCCGGCCCGGTCCATGTGGGTTGAGACCACCGTTTCAGCGATGGCGTCGATGGAGAGGGTGAGTGTCTTTGGCTGGTCGGTGAAGTTGAGGGCGATGAGATAGCGCTCATTGCCGCTCTGGCGGATCCAGACCATGCAGGCATCTGATGCAGCGTCAACCGATTGGTAGTCGCCATGTGAGAGAACCGTACTGGCTGCGCGCTCCGCCAGCAAGCGCCGGGTCAACGCCAGCATCGAGCGTGGATTGTCGAGCTGGCTGGCGACGTTGAGTTCCGCGTGGTCGGGAGCGATAGGGAGCCAGGGATTGACACCTGAAGCGGTGAAGCCGGCGTTAGGACTGGCATCCCAGATCATAGGCGCTCGTTGCGGGTCACGACTGAGGCTCAAATCACCAACCCGGATTCCCCATGGGTCCTGAACCTGCTCGGGCGGAACCGGCACGTCCTCCATTCCCAGTTCGTCGCCCTGGTAGAGTGTCGGCGTCCCGCGCAGGGTCAGCAGCAGCATCATCGCGATTCGCGCCCGCGTCGGACCAACCCGAGTGGCGATCCGCGGCTCGTCATGGTTGCCGACGACGTAGTTTGGCCAGGCACCGTCGGGAATTGTTGACTCTAGCTCGTCGACGAACTGACGAACACTTTTCGCATCCCACGGAACCGCCAGCAGACCGAAGTTGAACGGCAGGTGCAGCTCGTCCAGCTCTTCGCCGTAGTAGCGTGACCAGACGTCTAGCTCAAAGATGTGGATCTCACCAATCGCAATCCGAGGCTGTTCGACACTGTACTCCTCAAGCAGGGCACGCATGTCGCGGTAAACCTCATGGACATCCTCGTGGCCCATGTCATGAACGTGCAGTTGTGAATCGTACTCGCCCTGATCCTTGTGTCGAATCTGCTCGGTGCCAGGAGCAGGCGGATTGTCGCGCAGCTGAGGGTCCTTCATGATTCGGTGGGCAACATCGATCCGAAAACCATCGACTCCTCGTTCCATCCAGAAGCGCACAACGCCGAACATAGCTTCCTTGACTTCAGGGTTACGCCAGTCCAGGTCAGGCTGCTGTGGCAGGAACGAGTGCAGATAGTACTGTCCGGTCGTCTCATCGAACGTCCAGGATGCCCCGCCAAAGCTTGCCTGCCAGTTGTTGGGGAAGCCACCGTCTGGCTGTGGATCGCGCCACACATACCAGTCACGCTTGGGATTGTCGCGCGAGGAGCGAGACTCTATGAACCACGGATGCTGGTCGGATGTGTGGTTCGGGACGTAATCGATGATGACACGCATTCCGCGCGCGTGCACCTCCACGACGAGCCGGTCGAACGTCGCCAGGTCTCCGAAGATCGCGTCAACATCGCAGTAGTCGGAGACATCGTAGCCGAAGTCGGCCATTGGCGAAGGAAAGAATGGTGAGAGCCAAATGGCATCAATACCCAGCGTCTCGCTTAGATAGTCGAGCTTCTCGATTACGCCGGCCAGATCGCCGACACCGTCCCGATTGCTATCGTAAAAGCTCCGTGGGTAGATCTGGTACACCACCCCGGACTGCCACCAGAGTTGCGAGCTACTATTCGGCACGAAACCACCCCTCGGTACATGTTCACGGGAACGCTCATGGTATCGCGTCCCCACCAACTCTACGTGGTTTGAGTTGCCTTCTGCCGAGGAGGCCCGGTTGGCTATGATTCGACCGCATCGAAAAACAAGAAACGGGTCGCAGCAGTCATGCCGCGACCCGAGTTTGCGCCGTTCTTCGTCCTGGACTGTCAAACACGAGGGCTAAAAGTTGTATCTGGCGGAAGTGACGGGATTCGAACCCGCGGTCTCTGCCTTGACAGGGCAGCGTGTTAGGCCACTACACCACACCTCCAACGAAGAGGAAAGATACCACCGAAGGGAGGCGGATGTCAACCGGAAATCGGGGATGTTCGGCCAAGGAGACGCCGGATCAGGAGGCGCTCATCGTCGCCGATGACCCTGACGGCAATGGCCAGGGCGACAAAGGTCAGGGTGGATGCAGCGATCGCGAGGGCCGGCTGCTCGCGGAGCGCCAGCGCAACCAGTGACGCCGCCAGCCCGGCAAGGGTCGGACGCCATGATCGCCGGACGATTTGCAGGGGATTGATTCCTATGGACGACCGTAACGCAACGATTACCAATGCACCGAAGATCACGATTTCGGTCAGAATCGTCAACACGGATGACGCACGTGCCCCATACATCGGCACCAGCACCAGATT
>CAZRNC010000254.1:0-4838 GCA_964601285.1 uncultured Thermomicrobiales bacterium
CGTTTCCACGCCGGAGGATGTTCTCGTCGTCTAGCCCTTCGAGCAAGCCGGATAGTGCACCTCCAGCGAATGCGTCGCCGGCTCCTGTTGTGTCGACGACATCAACCGGAAATGCCGGTGCGTTGATAACGCTATCGTTCCGGATCGCCAGCGACCCTCGGTCGCCAAGTGTCAGGTAGATGACCCGGCAGGCGTTGCCAGACATCTGCTCCTGGATTCGCCGGATGGCATCGTCGAGGTCGATTGCGCCGGTCAGGTAGATAAGTTCCCGCCGGTTGCCAAACATCACGTCGTGTTCAAGCAAATGTCGCATGCCAATCTCGCGGCCGGAAGCAACAAGAAACGTCATTGCGCCGACGATCTGGGTGCGCGGGCTAAGATGCGCCGGCAGTGAAAGGATGAACTCCCGGAGCCGGTCGTCGTTGACGTCGAGAAAGAGCCAGCGATGGTCGAGCAGCGTTTCGACCGGCAGTTGGTCGCCATGGCGTGGTTGGGCACCCTTGATCCAGAGAATCGTTCGTTCAGGAGTTCCACCCGCGTCTGAAACGAGGATCATGCCGGTATCGGTCGGCTCATCCGCCACACGGGCGATCAGGCTGACATCGCAGCCGACGTCTTCGAGCGCCTGGATGCAGCGGTCACCCTCGCTGTCTGTGCCGACTGACGATGCAATCGTGACATCGATGCCAAGGCGGGCGAGCGTTGCGCAGGTGTTGGCCGTGGTGCCTCCGGCCTGTTCGAACTGGTGCTCGACGATGGCATAGCCACCTGCTTCGGGGTAGCGATCGACGATCAGAAATCGATCCCATGAACAGAGGCCAAGTGCCGCTACTCCCCGCCGCATCGTTCGATTCTCCTTGAAGCTTAATATTCTCGACTACCCTGAAGAGTGAACGGTATCACGTCCGGCGGTAAAATCCGGATTGAGGGGGAACTGTTTGCTATGAGCCAGCACATTCTGGTAGTCGAAGATGAAGAGAATCTGGCCGGGGCGCTTCAGTTCAATCTGGAGCGTCAGGGGTATGGCGTCACGGTAACCGGCAACGGATACGACGCACTCGCGGCGTTGGATGAGATTCACCCAAACCTGGTCGTTCTGGATGTCATGTTGCCTGGCCTGGATGGATTCGAGGTCTGTCGCCGGATTCGACTGACGTCCGACGTGCCGATCATCATGCTTACCGCTCGTGGTGAGGAGGTTGACCGGGTACTCGGTCTGGAGATCGGCGCAGACGACTATTTGACCAAACCGTTCAGTCTGCGTGAGTTTCAGGCACGGGTGCGGGCACTCCTCCGGCGAGGAGGCGGTGCGACCGTTGCCACCCCGGACTCGTCCGGCGAACTGCTGACATCTGGAAATTTGAAGATCTCGACCGATGCACGTCGGGTATGGCGTGATGAAACGGAAGTACCGCTCCGTCCACGTGAGTTTGAGCTGCTGACATTTCTGATGCGAAACCGTGGACTGGCGTTATCGCGCCGGCAACTGCTCGATGGTGCCTGGAGCAGCGATTTCGTTGGTGATGAGCGGACGGTAGATGTCCATGTCCGGGCCTTGCGCGAGGCGATCGAGGACGATTCACGACATCCGGTGAGGATCGTAACCGTGCGCGGTATCGGTTACCGGTTCGAAGGGTAGCCTGCGGATGCGGGGTATTGCTTCACAATTTGTCCTGCCGGTCGTTGTCGTCGCTGTTGTCACGTTGGTGGGCTACATCGCGGGCTATGCGCTGCCAGGGCTGTTGCTCGGAACCATCGCCGGCGGGGGGCTGGCGGCACGATCCGGGCAACGGCTGCTGCGCCGGATTGAGGTGTTTGGGCAGATTGGTACCGACCCCGACCAGGAACTCTTCGCCGGGTATCCATTCGGTACTCGAAACGACGAGCTGGACGAGCTGTATGTCCGGATCGCCACCCGTCGAAAGACCCTGGAAGCTGACTACGCGTCCCAGATCAGTTCTTTCTCACGTCAAATCCAGCTGCTGGACATGATGTCAGACGGCATCATGCGCGTGGATAGCCACGGTGTGGTGTCGTATGCCAACGTATCGGCCGGGGCACTCTTTCGTGGACGAAACCCGACCGGGCAGTCGTTCATCTCGGTAACGCGCGATCATGAGCTAAGCGACCTTGTACAACGGAACCTGCGAAGCGGTGAGGACCTGCAGCACACGTTCGAGCTGCCTGGCTCCAGCCAGGTGTTCAATGCCGTCATCACCCGTATTTCCAACGGGCCGGCCGAGGCGCTGGTCGTCTTGCGTGACATTACCGAGGTAACGCGTTTGCAGATGTTGCGCCGGGACTTCGTCGCCAATGTGTCCCACGATTTGCGTACCCCGCTTTCAGCGATCAAGATCATGTCTGAAACATTGCAGGACATCGAGACGGACGAGGACTCCCAGCATTTCCTTTCCCGGATCAACGATGAAGTGAATGTTATGACCGCTCTGGTCAACGACCTGTTGGACCTTGCGAGTCTGGAGGGGCAAGAACACCGTCTGAAGCTCCGGCTGGTGGATGTCCGGCAGCTTGTGGATGATGTTCAGGAGCGGATGGGACCGATTGCATCGCGGCATGGTGTGGAGCTACGGGTCGAGCCGATAACCGGTGCCCTGACGGTCAATGCAGATGAGCAGCGACTGACACAGGCATTGATTAACCTGGTGACCAACGCTATCGCCAATACCCCGCGGGGCGGAAGCGTTGAGATTGCTGCGAATCAGGATGAGCAGTTTGCCGTCTTCGAGGTTCGCGACACTGGCATTGGCATCCATCCAGACGACCTGCCGCGGGTTTGGGAGCGGTTCTTCCGAGGCGATCGTTCCCGAACCGGAAAAGGAACCGGGCTCGGCCTGGCGATTGTCAAGCACGTGGTGCTTGCCCATGGAGGTTCCATGGATGCCAGGAGCGAGCCCGGTGAGGGTTCGGTCTTTCAAATCAGCATACCGATTGACAAGCAACACTGGATGTCAACCCGGTAGGGAAGATCAGGCAGTGACGGCTTCAGCTTCCCGTTCCTGGATGAGTTGCTCGATCTCACCCTTCAAGGCGTCGAACATGTCCTTCTCGTCCACCCGGCGGATGATCTCACCCTTGCGGAAGATGATGCCCTTGCCCTTGCCGGCAGCCAACCCGATATCGGCGTCGCGTGCCTCGCCCGGGCCGTTGACCACACAGCCCATGACGGCGACCTTGATCGGCTCGTCAATGGTCTGGAGATACTCGTCGACCTGGTTAGCGATCTTGAAAAGGTCAACCTCGACCCGGCCACAGGTCGGGCAGGCGACCATGGTCGCGCCCTTCTGGCGGAGTTCGAGACTCTTGAGAATTTCGTAGCCGACAAAGACCTCTTCCACCGGGTCGGTGGTGAGCGAAACGCGCAACGTATCGCCAATGCCCAGTGCAAGCAATGTGCCAAGCCCGACAGCTGAGCGGACACTACCTGCCCGAGGCGTTCCGGCTTCGGTGACTCCAAGGTGCAGCGGGTACTGGTTGCGCTTGGCCATGCGTGTGTAGGCCTCCAGCATGACCGGAACCTCGAACGCCTTCAGGGAAATCTTGATGTCGTTGAAGTCGAGGTCTTCCAGGATCTTGATGTGTCCCAGCCCGGTGCGGACCATGTGCTCAGCAATCAGCTCCACCTGGGTGGCGTTGGTCTGGGCCATTTCGTCGACGAATTCAGCCGACATGGGCGGAACCGAGCCGAAGTTCACACCGATCCGGATCGGTGTGCCGCGCTCCTTGGCTTTCTTCACCACTTCCCGGACATCTTCCGGCTTCCGGATGTTGCCGGGGTTGAGCCGCAGGCCGTGGATGCCGGCATCGAGCGCCTTGAGCGCCAGGGTGTGCTCGAAATGGATATCGGCAATGAGCGGCACAGGCGAGTGGGGAACGATATCCGGCAACGCAGCGGCTGCAACGCGGTCGGGAACAGCAACCCGCACGATCTCACAGCCGGCATCGGCCAATTGGGCAATCTGCCGGAGCGTTGCTTTCGGGTCTCGTGTATCTGATGTCGTCATCGACTGGACAACGATGGGCGCGCCGCCACCGATCCGGACGTCTCCAACATAGACTGGACGGGTGAGACGTCGTGGTGCAAGCAGTGTCAAATCAGGCCTCCCAATTTCGAAGAGAACGACCTATCGCAACCGGATTGTACCGGCTGGCCTACTGTAGCAAGGAATCCCCGCTTACGATGCGGTCTATATCGACAAAGGCAATGGCAAACATCAGGCCGAGCAGAAGCACCAGCCCGATGAAATGAACCATACCTTCTTTTTCCGGGGCGATCCGCTTGCCCCGGCGCAACACTTCGAGAATGACGAAGACAAGCCGGCCACCATCGAGTGCCGGCAGCGGCAGCAGATTCAGCACTGCGAGATTCAGCGAGAGCAGAATCGTGATGTTGGTGAGCGTTACCCAGGTTGGAGTCTGGCTTTCGGTCAACACTTCGGACGTTAGCTGGCCCATTCCGATCGGACCTGCCATATCGCGGACGCTGACTTCACCGGTGATCAGCATGATCAGGCCCTCGCCCATGCGTTGCAAGGTCGAGAAGAAGTAGCGCACACTCTCCGGGACAAGCTGGACGATGCCGACTCGCTCGAACACCACATCCTGGGCGAGGATAGCTCCCGGATCCGGATCAGCGCCGGCCGGGATTTCTACCGGAATCGACAATGGCTCGCCGGCGCGTTGGACTTCGAATACGGTTGACGATCCAGCGTTCTCGGTGATGGCGCGGTCGTAGGCGACGATGTTCGGGATCGCCATTCCGCCAATAGAGACGATTTCGTCGCCGGCCTGGATACCCGCTACCTCGACGGCGCTGCCAG
>CAZRNC010000255.1:0-4782 GCA_964601285.1 uncultured Thermomicrobiales bacterium
AGCTCGCTCATCATGAGCAGTCCATTCGCTGCAACTGCAGACACCGCTTCGGCATCACAGTCGTGCGCTGCGGCAGACTCGATCATCAGCCCGTCTGCGCCAGCCACAGCAATCAGCTTCAGGTTGTGCGCAGCTTGCATTTCTGACAGCAGTCCCGAAAGACCCGACTCCATATGATTGTCCTCTCCTCGCATTTCAACACTAGCGCGAGTATAGCGAACGTATGCGTCTATCTGAAGGGACTATCATCCCATATTCCGGTATCCGGTACCTATCGGCCAGACTGGCTGCTACGGCTTAGGTCGAGACGCTGGCTTGTGTGGCAAATGGTTCAAAACGTCCGGAAATCCTGGTCGGAATCAATCCTGAAATCCGGGTTCCGTCTTCGATGAACTCCTCAACCTCAACCTGCCCCGCCCGGTGGAAGAGGTTCACCAGTTCGCTGCGATCGTATGGAATGCAGACTTCCACCCGCACCCGGTCTCTGCTGGCAGCAACTGTCTCCTCGATCCGGGCAAGTAACAAGTCCAACCCGATACCATCCCGTGCGGAGACCATCACGTAATCGTCCGGCAAGTCGAGATCACTGTTCGGTGTCGGTGACTCTTCACCCTCGACCAGCGAATCGACCTTGTTCAGAGCGGTGATCGTCGGTTTCCCGGCGACGCCAAGCTCTTCAAGGATCTTCCGGACCGTCTCTGCCTGCTCGGGGGCGTTGGGATGGGTGATATCGAGCACATGCAGGAGCACCGTGGCTTCCTCGATCTCTTCCAGTGTTGCCCGGAATGCAGCAATCAGCGTCGTCGGCAGATTGTTGATAAACCCTACAGTGTCCGTCAGCAGAATCGGGTCACCGCCCGGCAGACGGATTCGCCGGGTGGTCGGATCGAGCGTCGCGAAGAGTTTGTCCTCTTCGAGCACCGTGGCATCGCTGAGCCGGTTGAGCAACGTTGACTTCCCGGCGTTGGTATAGCCCACCAGAGCAACGACCGGCACGTTGTTTCGCCGCCGGCGATCCCGGTAGAGCTCACGGTGCCGATGCACTTCGGTTAGCTGCGACTTCAGGAAGCTGATTCGCGAGCGTGCCAGCCGGCGGTCAGTTTCCAACTGGGTTTCACCAGGACCACGGACGCCGACTCCACCGACAGATTGACGAGAGAGGTGAGTCCACATCCGGGTCAACCGCGGCAGGCGATATTCCATCTGGGCCAGCTCGACCTGGAGCCGGCCTTCGTGGGTGAATGCCCGCGTTGCGAAGATGTCCAGAATCAGCGTTGGCCGGTCGATGATCTTCGTTTCCAGCGCGTTCTCGATGTTGCGAAGTTGTCCCGGAGATAGCTCGTCATCGAAGACGATTACATCGGCCGAGAGTTGCGCACGCAGATCGTTGATCTCGTCCAGCTTGCCGGACCCAACGTAGGTCCGGGGATTTGGATGATTGAGGTTTTGGGATACAGACCCGACGACTTCCAAACCAGCCGTCTCGCAGAGCTTGGCCAGCTCTTCGAGTGAGGCATCCGCTGTCCACTCATGGTTCTGATAGTCAACGCTTACCAGCAGCGCCCGTTCCTGGGGAGATTGAGTCGGATATGGGGATTGCTCTACGATGGGTGCCTCCTGTTTGGGCTTGAATCAAAGATGTTCGGATGTAGTCACAGTCTATCACTGCTCACGGGCCGATTCTCAGGAAACGATACTCTCCACGGCCTCGCGCAGCCTGGCATCAGCAGCGCCAAGTGCTTCCCGGCGCTCATCCAACCAGGCACGGTCTTCGCGACGGTGGAAGTGTTCGCGCTCCAGCATCTCGCGCACACTGGACGGTGCCGGCCCACCGGGTACTTCACGGCGTTCGATGAATCGCTTGACGGCCAGGGCCTTGCCAAGTGTCTCCGGTTCAATGCCGATCTCTCGCCCCACGACTTCCAGCGCCAGCTTGTCGACCAACTTGGTGTCCATCGTCATCCCGCCCAGCGCCATGATCGACGCCTCGGCAGCAATCCGTTCGGCGAGCCGGTACGCATCGGTTCGACCCAACTGCCCATCGACGGCCAGCAAATCAGCAAGCTCGGAACTGGTTGCAAACCCACGATGAGTCCGGTTGGCAGTCAGCGCCCGGTTGACTTCGAGCGTCGTCAGCACGCCAGCCAGCAGCGAGAGTGTTTCTGTGGCCGATTCCATGATCGAGATCAGTCTGGCCAGCATCATGCCATAGGCAACCCGGCTCGGGATTGTTGATCGCTGTAACGTGTGAACCGGCAAGGACGCAATGGCGGATTGTTCATCGGCCAGCCGAACTCCAAGCACTTCCAGCACCAGCGGGTCACGCCGCTGCGGCTGTGCGCCGCCCATGTGGACAAACTCTTCGGACGGCACGATCGTGCCAAAGTCGTCGCGCGCCCAGTCTCCGAGTCCGGTAACCAGTCGCGCGGCTTCGCGGGAGAGCCCGGCAACGATGGAAATCAGCTCAAACTCGACATCCAGCGACGCCAGCGCGTCCAGCGTATTTTCGATTGGGCCTTCGAACGCGAGCAGGTCTGCCTGACGGTCGCGGCGCGTGGTGATCGCCGTCGAGACGCCGGCTGCTGCTCCCAGCGGTGAGCGGTTCAACCGTTCCCAGATGCTCTGGGCCCGGTCAGCAGTGCGTTGCAGCGGTCCGAGGAATGCAGTCAAGTAGTGTGCAAGGGTCGTCGGTTGGACCATCTGACCGTTGGCGGTCACCGTTACCGCGGTCGTCAGGTGACCAAGGGCAAGCTTGCCCAAAGCATCCCGGAGTGCCAGCGCGCCGTCCAGATACGCAAGCAACGTCTCCCGAAGCGCCAATCGCCCGGCTGTCGCCAGCACCTCTTCCGGTGCGCTTGCCAGCAGCGACTGTCCGTTGGCGACGCCGGAGAGCAGCCGGTCGAGTGCATCGAGCGGCAAACTGCCCGGCAGATCATCCAGCTCGGGGTTTTCAAGCGCCCGTAAGGATTCGGCCGCCTCTGCCCGCTTGATCGTCCTGACTTCAAACAGGTCAACGACCCTCGCTCGCTGAACCGTTACCGTATGTTGAATGAGATGAGCATCCAGGTTATCCCGCAGCGGCTTGAGCGCGAGTGCCTCGTAGGCAGGATTGGGAAACACCCGGCGTTCAACGGCTTGGCGCTTCTTGATGTTTTCGAGTGGGTTTTGACTCAATGGTTGTTCCAGACTTCCAGGCAATCCGGCCCCGCGATATCAAGCGTACAGACCGGTGCTAGCGGCCAAACCATTCCCGCAATGACTTTGGTTCGGATTCCAGAAACCTGATTGATTCGCGATTGACCGACGGATGGGTTTCGCCGGCACGGTCAGCATAGATGCCCAGGTATGCCGGCGGAAGGAGCTTGGCGATCTCAAGCATCATCGCGTCGGCATGATCCTCTGCTCGCCAACGCTTGCCGTCCGGGCTGATCCGGTCGATATGAAACGGCTCACCAAACACCAGCGTCACCTTTGGCCAGATGCGTGAACGCCGCTGCTGCTTGCCGCCATTTCCAGGCAGATCGCTGGAGCCGACAATGCCAACCGGGATAATCGGCGCATCGTTGTGCAGTGCTATCAGGCTCAAACCACGGAACGGCTCCTTCAGCCCGCTGGTCGCGCGCGTCCCTTCCGGGAACCCTGCCACAAGCATGCCGTCTTTCAACTTCTGGCCGGCAATCCTCAGGGCGTCACGGTCAGGAGTGCCACGCTGCACCGGAAATGCACCGGTAAGATCGGCAATGTTCCGCAGCACCGGCACTTTCCAAAGCTCTGCCTTGGCCATGAACTGAACCGGACGCGAACAGCCTGCAACCACAAGGACGGGGTCAGCATTGTGCATATGGTTGCAAACAAGCAACGCACCGCCACGCCTGGGAATGTTCTTCAGGCCATAGACGCGCATCCGGAACATCACTCGAAATGCCGGCAGCACGAAGATGCGGGCAGAATAGTATCCCAACAGCTTTGCTCGCCTGCGCGGAGAAAGCCTCCGGTTGAAAATGTTCCCGATCAACCCGATTCCCCCGATTCGATCTGTACTTCTTCTGCTGCTGCTTCCATGGCAAGAAACCGTTCGACAATCCGTGCCGCCACGGCGTCCGCGGAGAGCAGGTCGGTGTTAATAATCAGTGCATCCTCGGCAGGACGCAAGGGTGAGGTTGCCCGCTCCTGGTCGGATTGGTCTCGTCGCTTCAACGCTTCCAGCACATCCCCGAGCGGCTGCTCGTTTGCTGACCCGCGGACCTCTTCGAAGCGGCGCCGTGCTCGTTCAGCAGGCGACGCTTCCAAATACACCTTCACTTCGGCATCCGGAATGACCACAGTGCCAACATCCCGGCCCACCATGACGACCCTGCCCGAGCGGCCAATCCGTCGTTGCGGAGCAAGCAGCGCCGCCCGAACCGCAGGCAGTGCCGAAACGGTAGATAGCACCCGATCCACTCCCGGAGAGCGGATTTCCCAAGTGACATCCTCTCCTCGAAGGAACACGTCGATCATCCGCCCATCGTCGATCGATGCCGGCCGGACTTCCAGATCAAGGTCATCTGCAATCCTGGCCAGCGTTTCAGCATCATCAGGGGCGACGGAATCCAGCAACGATGCGAGGGCAACCGAGCGATAGAGGATGCCTGTATCGAAGACGACGGCACCAAGGCGGCTTGCAACCAGTGCTGCCACCGTGCTCTTCCCGGACGCAGCTGGCCCATCAATTGCTATGGTGAACGTGCTCATTCCGCTCACTGTTGACCGCGCGGCTTATCGTCACGGCGGCGTTGCGGT
>CAZRNC010000256.1:0-4781 GCA_964601285.1 uncultured Thermomicrobiales bacterium
GAAGGAGTTCGAGCAGCCGGACGCATGCGATGCGCCCTTACAGGGTTGCGAAACATCATGACACGATACGCTGGTCGAACTACTGAGCGAAGCCGAAGGATGACAGAAAAACAGGCATGTGTAAGCCAAATTTGGAAGTAGTTGGAACACGTGCTTGCATACGCCCCTACGAAATTGTGAGCAAAGACGAGCGAGGGAAATCATGACTCACAGATGGCCAAACGATGCGCGGTGCGTTGTCCTTCTCACTGTCGATTGCGATGGCTATGCCAACGAGATCGGCCAGGGCAAGGACCCGGATGGCGTGCTCTCGCTCGGTGGCTATTCTGCCCGCCGGGGTATTCCGCGGTTACTCGATATCTTCAACCGGCAGGAGGTGCCGGCAACGTTCTTCGTTGTCGGCCGTGACGCCGAAGACAGCCCAGATATCGTCAAACGGATCATCGGCGAGGGGCATGAGGTCGCCTCCCACGGCTA
This sequence comes from uncultured Thermomicrobiales bacterium, assembly GCA_964601285.1. GTDB lineage: Bacteria > Chloroflexota > Chloroflexia > Thermomicrobiales > CFX8 > CAYWXR01. Next base: position 478 of record CAZRNC010000256.1, read on the forward strand.
CCTGCATGAGAACTGGACTCTTTCTGAGGAGGAAGAGGACCACCTCCTCCGGAAGACCCACGGCATCCTGACCGACCTCACCGGCATCGCGCCGAGGGGCTGGCGGAGTCCCGGCGGCCAGAAGACAGCCCAGACTTTGGCTATTCTCCGGGAGCTTGGCTACGTCTACGATTCCAGCGACAAGGACTACGACGGTCCCTACCCGGCGGTTATCCGAGGTGAGCCGTCGCTCGAGATGGTCGAAATTCCGAACATCACCTCGACGCTGGATGATGCCTATATGTACAACATCGGCGCAATGTCCACCGCTGAAATTCTTGAACTCTTCACAGAGGAATTCGACGCGCTCTACCACAGCGCCGGATACTACATTATGACAATGCACTCCCGGGCAGGACGAGGTTCCGGTCTGCCGGCCCGCGCACGGGTGATCGACCGCCTGATTACCCACATCAAACGTTATCCCGGCGTCGAGTTCATGCGGATGGGCGACCTGGCCGACTGGTGCCTCGACCCGGCAAATGGATTCATGCGCGAGCGAATGATGATTGGTGGCCGGCCATGAGCGAGCAATTCAGCTGGCCTACCGGCATCCAGTCTGCGGTAACGATTACGGTCAATCTGGATGGCGAGAGCGTTGATCACGCCACGATGGAACTGCCACTCTGGGGACGCTATGCGCACGGACGTTACGGAGCGCAGGTCGGCACACGCAACCTGCTGGAGCTATTCGCCCGCTACGGTGTGCAGGCAACCTTCTTTGCCGGCGCCTGGGATGTCCAACGCTATCCGGATCTGATCCAGGAGATCGCGGCGGCCGGCCACGAACTCGCCGGACATGGTTATCTGCACGAGGATTTCAGCGCCCTGTTGCCAGACGAGCAACGTGATGTGCTAGCGCGCAGCGAAGCAGTGTTCGAAGATGTTTTTGGCAGGAAGCCAGCAGGATTCCGGGCGCCGGAGCGACTAATGTCACGCCATACCCGCGGCTTGCTTCTCGAGCGTGGCTACCGTTATGACAGCGGCTATGCCAACGACGATGTGCCCTACATTGTTAGTGATGAGACGACTGGCAACCGGCTGGTCGAACTGCCGGCCCACGAGCCATGGATGGACAAGACCTACTACGAAAAGCACCGCACGCCGGCCGTTGTGCGCCAGTCGTTCGTGGACGAGTTCACCGCCACGCACAGCTACGGCTGCCTCTTCAATCTATCGCTCCACCCTCGCGGCGACTACGGCTCCGGCCGCGGCCTCCGTGTCCGCGCCATCGAACCCCTCCTCCAGACTATCCAGGAAACCCCCGGCGTCTGGTTGGCGACCTGCGAGGAGATAGCGGAGTGGGCGTTGGAAGGGTAAGAGAGGCTCTTGTTTCACGATCCGATGGCGTCGGCCCGAACAACAAAGAGGCACGTCCAACAGGACGTGCCTCTTTGGTTAGACAGGTTCGATTAACCCTACACCGCGACTGGCGGGAGTCCTGCCTCGGAGACCTTGCTGTTGAAGGCGGCGATCTCGGTCGAGATTGCCGATTGCAGCGCGTCGGTCTGCTCGGTCACACGGGCGGAGAGATCGTCGTAGACCTGCTCGGCCTGGGTGGTCGGGGCGTGGTCCGACTCTTCGATCATCGAGGAGAGCGTCGCCAGCTTGTCGGCCAGGCGAGCCGGCGAGCTGCGCGGAGTGTCGCCCTTGACGACGACCAGCAGATTCTCGATCTCGTCCAGCTTCTCGCGGGCTGCCTTGCCAGCTGAGGCGATCTCCTCGTTGTCGCTGGTGCGGGCTTCCCATGCTTCGATCTGGCCACGGAGATCCCGAAGGTTGTTGACCGCCACGTTGATGTCCGAAATCCGGTCGCGGATGCGCAGTTTCAGGTTGAACTGGGCTTCCAGATCGGCATCGGTAACATCCAGCCGCGGGTCTCTCACAACCTTGAACGACTGGGTTTCGACGGTATCGCCAACGCTCAGCCGCACTTCGTAAGTGCCTGGCTTGGCGCGCGGTGCCTGGGCAGCCGCCATCATGGCAGCACGCCGGTTGGCGCTGGCGCTCTTCAGCGGAGTTGGACCCTCGAAGCGCATGTTCCAGATGTAGCGGTTGGCGCCGGCAAGCGTGCCAACGCTGCTGTCATCCTTGCTGGACGTTGATGCGACAACTTCGCCATCCAGCAGGAACTCGAGCTTGACCTCGTCCTCCGGCTGTTCCTTCAGGTAGTACTGAACGATCACACCGTCCGGCGGATTTTGGCCGGCGTTGAGGAGTTCTTTCTTCTGATTGCCATAGCGGTCCTTCACCGTGCGATAGACAACGGTGACCGGGCCGGTGGCGATGTAATTGAAGTTCTCGCCCGGCGAAGTCCAGTCTCGGGTGTTGTACTTGAACCGCGGAGTGTCGCGCGGCTGGAAGAGGACAACGTTGCTATCGCCCAGACCATCCTGAATGCGGTGGAGCGGGGTGATGTCGTCCAGAATCCAGAACGAGCGGCCATGGGTGGCGACGACAAGGTCGTTTTCCTTGACTACCAGGTCCCAGATCGGGCAGACCGGCAGGTTGCTCTGCATCCGCTGCCAGTTTGCGCCGTCATCGAAGCTGACATGCAGTCCGACTTCGGTGCCACAGTAGAGCAAACCCTCGCGGGACGGATCTTCGCGGATCGTGCGGGTGAACTCGTCGCCCGGGATGCCGTTGACGATCTTGGTCCAGGTCTTGCCATAGTCGGTGGTCTTGTAGAGATATGGCGCATGATCGTGCTGTTTGTATCCAGTTGCCGCAACGTACGCCTTGCCGGCCTGGTGCGGGGATAGCTCGATGATGTTGATCATCGTCCACTCTGGCAGATCGCCTGGGGTGATGTTCTCCCAGCTGCCGCTGCCATCGCGCGAGATGTGGATCAGGCCGTCATCACTGCCTGCCCAGAAGACACCCTGCTCGTGCTCGGATTCCTTGAAGGCGAAGATCGTGCAGTAGATCTCCGCACCCGAATTATCGAGCGTGATCGGTCCACCAGACGGGCCGAGTTTGGAAGGGTCGTTCCGGGTCAGATCCGGGCTGATGACTTCCCAGCTATGTCCCTCGTCGGTCGACTTGTGGACATGGTTCGAGCAGACGTAGAGCACGTCCGGGTCGTGCGGCGAAACCTCGATCGGGAAAGTCCACTGGAAGCGGTATTTGTGGTCGATGGTGCCGGCACCGAAGCCATGCACTTCCGGCCAGACCGTGACGTTGCGTGCCTGGCGGGTGCGCGGGTTCCAGGCTCGCAGCCGGCCGTGACCCGGGCCGGTGCCGATGCCACCGCCGAAGACGGTGTATGGCTCGCTCGGCTTGATGGCGATATAACCGCTCTCTCCGCCGCCCGGCTCGATCTGGCTGTTCCAGGAGATCGCGCCGTTGAAGTCGTTGCTCGGCACCTTCATCGCCCAGTTGTCCTGCTGGGAACCGTAGACGTTGTAAGGAACCTCGTTGTCAGTCGTGACATGATAGAACTGCGCCGTCGGCTGATTCAGATTGGAAGACCAGGAAACGCCGCCGTTGAAGGTGACGGCCGCGCCGCCATCGTTCCCCTCGATCATCCGGTTGCTGTCTTCCGGGTCGATCCAGAGATCCTGGTTGTCGCCGTGCGGGGTTGGGACATCGAAGAAGGTCTTGCCGCCGTCGATCGACTTCTTGCAGGGCATGTTGAGCACCCAGACGGTGTCGGCGTCGCTCGGGTCGGCGTGGACGTGGGTGTAATACCAGGCTCGGGCGCGAAGATCCATATCCTCGCAAAGCCGGGTCCATGTTGCGCCGTGGTCATCGGAGCGGAAGAGTGCGCCGTCCTCAGCTTCGACCAGCGCCCAGACACGGCCGGCACGTGCCGGCGAGACTGCGACACCGATCTTGCCGAGAATGCCCGTTGGCAGGCCAGGATTGCGGGAGATGTCTTCCCAGGTGTCGCCACCGTCGGTCGACTTCCAGAGGCCGGAATCCTCGCCGCCACTGCTGGCAGCGTGCGGATAGCGCTGGCCCTGCCAGATTGCGGCGTAGATGATCCTCGGATTGTTCGGATCCATCGAGATGTCGTGGCTGCCGGCGCGTTGGCTCTTGTAGAGCACCTTTTCCCAGTTCTCGCCGCCATCCAGGCTGCGGAAGACACCGCGCTCCTCGTTCTCGCCCCAGGCGTGACCGAGCGCTGCTGCGTAGACGATGTCCGGGTTGGTCGGGTGGATCCGCACCCGGCCGATGTGGCGGGTGTCCTTCAGCCCGACGTTCTTCCAGGTCTCGCCGCCATCGGTGCTCTTGTACACACCATCGCCGTGGGAGACGTTGCT
>CAZRNC010000257.1:0-1164 GCA_964601285.1 uncultured Thermomicrobiales bacterium
TTATCCGCTCGGCAACCGGGACGATCATTGTCCGCCTGACGCTGAACGCCAGCCGGCGCCGGACTGAACCGGTCTACGGCACAGTACTGCCCGACCTTGGCATTGCATTGTCCAACCTGCTGACATCACTCAAGAGCACGGACGACGAAGTGTTGATTGAAGGTTTCTACGACGGTATCAACTCTCCTGACAGCGACGAGATTGACGTACTGATCAAGGTTGGCCCAGGGGTCAGCCGTTGGCTAGGCGCAGTAGCCGGCAGTGAACGCGAGCTTTCGACCTCGCACATGACGCTCGGGATGTTCTGTGCGCCATCAGCAGTCGTCCGTGACATCTCGATGCAAAGTGCGGGTGACTATCTACCGGAGACCGCATCAGCGATCGTCGAATTTCAGCTACTTCCGGGGCAATCTGCTGATCAAACACTCGAGATGATCCGGTCACAGATCCAGACAGGGCCGTTTGAACTGGAAGTCGAGCCATTGCTGGTACGGCCCCCAGTCGAGGCTTCACAGGAGATTTCGCTACCTGGCGGAACCGCCACGTTGAGCATTGCGCCGGGTCTGACGCCAGCATCCTGCTTTGCCCGTGCCGGCATTCCGACGGTCGGCTACGCACTGGTCGGACGGAACACCATGCAGGAGACGCCTGGAGTCTCGATCAACGCCATCGCTGAAGCAAGCCAGTTTCTCGAACACCTGGTTGCCACCATCGGTAGCGGGACCGGAGCTGCTCGATGACCGTCGAAGTCATCATCGTCAGCTACAACAGCGGCAATGTCCTGCCCCGCTGCCTGGATGCACTCCGCGGCCAGACCGCGCAACACTCCATCCAGATCATTGATAACGCGTCGCAAGACGGCTCGATCCTCGACATTCACCGCCGGTATCCGGACGTCAACATTCTCCCGCTACGTCGGAACACCGGGTTTGCCAGGGCTGTGAACATCGCCGCCGGACGATCCTCCGCCGACGTTATCGTGACGCTCAATCCGGACACTGTTCCAGCACCTTCCTTCATTGAAGAGATCATCCGCCCGTTCGATACCGGCCCAAAGATTGCTTCGGTTGCCGGAACACTGCTTTTCGAATCGCGACCGGAGATCATCGCTTCTGCCGGCATTGCCATGCATGCCAACGGTGTGGCCATCGACGACCGACTGGG
>CAZRNC010000257.1:1264-4779 GCA_964601285.1 uncultured Thermomicrobiales bacterium
CTTCTGCCGGCATTGCCATGCATGCCAACGGTGTGGCCATCGACGACCGACTGGGTGATCGATTCGACCCGACTTTGCCTGTTGTACCGGTCTTCGGCGCATCCGGTGGTGCGGCTGCTTTTCGCCGTAATCTATTCCTTGAAACCGGCGGATTCGCTGAACCGTTCTTTATGTACCTCGAAGATGTCGACCTCGCCTGGCGGCTGCGGTTGCAGGGGTACGAGAGTGTCTGGAATCCGGCAGCAACCGTCCTGCACAACTACTCAGCATCTGCCGGCGAAGGGTCGGATTTCAAGCGCCGGCTACTGGCTCGCAACCGGATCTGGACGTTGGTCCGCTCGCTGCCAGACGAAGCCTGGGCACGCCATGCCTGCAGCATCCTGGCATTTGATACCCTCGCGTTCGGGTTCAGTGTGGCAACGTTAGACGTGGCAGCGGCATCCGGGCGCGCACTGGGCGTGGCAGGTTTGCTGCCGAGACTGATCGAACGGAAACGGATTCAACAGACACGGACGACAGACTGGCCCGACCTGGAACGCTGGGTTCGTCCGTCGATTTCACCATTCAGACTGCGCGAGCTGCGCCAACTCACCGGCCAACTGGCGTCATCACTGGAATAGCAAGGAACACTCGATATGGCACTCTCTGTCAACAACCGTCAACTCATGATCGCCGGGCTGCTTTCGGGCGCACTGATCGGCAGCTACGCTACCTGGAAAACGATGCGTGTCGCCGAAGAAGCACCACGCACGACCGAGCTGATTGACTGGGACCGGGCAAGACGGGTTGCCACCTCGATGAACCAGGAAGCAGCTCTCTCCGCAGGACAGCGAGCCGCGCTCGATCGGGAATACAGGATCCTCGTCGAACGGACTGTGCCGCTGGTTTCCGCCTATACTGGCGAAGAACTCCCCTATCCGCTGGAGCAGACGTTCGCCTTCGACCGGATTGACTGGATCAACGCCAACATCGAGTCGTTCAAGGTCATGTTCGAGCCGATCGAAGGACTGAACATCAAGCTCAGCAACCGGGTTCCGGTAGCGATCGGGAACGTCTGGACAAATCTCAACCAGAAGGTCGTCAGCACCGAAATGGGTTTCATGCTCGGCTATCTCGCCCGTCGGGTGCTCGGTCAGTACGATCTGGCGCTACTCGGACGTGAGCCACTGGAGCGCAGCGGAAAGCTCTATTTCGTCCACCCGAATATTCGCAACATGGAACGGCATCTCGGAGTGCCGGCCGACCAGTTCCGGCTCTGGCTGGCGCTGCATGAGGCAACACACGCCTTTGAGTTTGAGTGCCACCCCTGGTTGCGCGACTACATGAACGGCCTGCTCCAGGAGTATTTCACCTACCTCAGCAACGATCTGGAGTACCTGAAGCGTGGCATGGATGCGGTCCGGTTGTTCCGTGAACGCCTGCGTCAGGGTTCGGGAGACACCGGTTCCTGGATCGAGATGGTCATGACACCCGAACAGCGACTGCTTTTCTCGCGGATGCAGGCAATGATGTCGGTCGTTGAGGGCTATTCCAACCACGTTATGAACGCCGTCGGACGTGACCTGATGCCGGACTACACGATGATCGCCCAGCGATTCGAACAGCGACAGGTCAACCGCTCCGGCGCCGAACAGCTTTTCGCCCGGCTGACCGGTCTGGATGTCAAACTCGAGCAATACCGTATGGGCGAACGGTTCGTCAACACCGTCGTTGCAGAACGAGGACACGACTTCGCCCGCCAGGTCTGGGAAGGTCCGGACTGCCTGCCAACGCTCGAAGAGATTCGGAATCCGGAACTCTGGATCAGCCGGATCGATGCCGGACCGAACAGCTAATGCCGCTCGACCTTGCTGCCGTCATCGGCCAGTTCGGCGAGATGGCCGGCTCGCTGGATCCTGAGAGTGGCCGCGAGCGTCGTGATGCCATGGAGCACGCCTGGCAGACTCTCGATAGCCAGGAGACAATGCTGCGAGCCAAGTCGGCAGACACCGTCTTCACGATCGCGGATGTCGTTGGCGACTACCGGAGTCGATTTCCGCTACCCGAGCTGCCACCGAACTACGGTGTTATTGCAACCGACGGTTCCTACATCCAACCCGACAGACATGGTCCGGCACGGTACTACCTGCTGAACACCAGCGTCGTCGCACTCGGCTATGGGAAGCCCCCGGTCGCCAGCATTTCGGCGACGCCGGTGGTCTATCATCAGCCGGAAGACCTGATCGTTCCGGACGACCCGAGCAGAACCTTCGTCGCCGGCGATGTCCTGGGATTTCAGCGAACAATCGCCGAGCTGGCCGCCGGTCTGGACGGCATCGCCCAGGTTCAGGATCGGCCCGCCGTCGTCGTCCAGGATGGAACGATGGTCCTCTGGCAACTTGAAAGTCAGTCCGACCCGGTGAAGCGCTGGGTGCTGCCCCGCTATCTGGATGTGCTCGACGAGTACCGCCGGCTGAACATCCCGGTCTTCTCCTACATCTCGTCGCCGGGATCGTCCGAACTGATGAACACGTTACGGGTCAGCGTCTGCGACTACCCGGACATGGGGTTGAAAATCAATTGCCGTGAGTGTCGCAGCAAACCGGGCCGCACTCCTGCTTGCGACATCCTGCCCTCTACACCGGACCGGGTACTGCTGAGCGAAGTCGCCCAACTGCAATCGGGTGAGCGGACGGCCATCTATCACAGCAAGTCCTCGATTCTCAAAGAGTATGACCGGGACGGCTCCGGCGACCAGCGGATCTGCTTCTTCTACCTCAACGCCGGACGGGAGATTGGACGGGTAGAACTCCCACGCTGGGTCGCGGCTGATCTGGATTTGCTCGATCGTGTCCACGCAGTGATCTACCATCAGGCAACGCTTGGTCATGGCTACCCGGTTGCGTTGCAGGAAGCACACGAAGCGGCAGTCATCAACATGGCTGACCGGCGTACCGTCGAACATGCTATCGAGCAGATGCTGGCGAACAAGGGTATTGTCTGGATGACGACCGGAAAGGATGGCAGCAAACGTGGCCGTTTCGTCTGATTCCCGGCTTGGTGAAGTCATCGAAACCAGCACCAGCGAGTTATGGGCGGAAAGCGTCCGGCTCAACGACCACCCGCCGTTCGGCTCTCTGGTCTGTTCCGTTCTGCCGGATGGCTCGACAACCTATGGAGTCGTCTCGTTCGCCCAGACAGGCGGACTCGACCCTACTCGTCGAGCAGTGCGCCGTGGTGCGGACGGTCTCTCTGACGACGCTATTTACGAACAGCATCCACAGCTTGAACTGGTGTTGCGCACGACTTTCCGGGCGACCTCAGTAGGCTATGCAACGAACGGACGAATCCGCCACATCATGCCGGCGTCGCCGGTTCCGTTGCACTACTCCGTTGTCGCCTGCGATCGGGAAACGGTCGCAGAGTTCACCCGCCTGCCAGCCTACTTCCCGGCTCTGCTCCGCAACCATGGCGACATCGCCGGCGAGGATCTCGTCGCCGCTCACCTCATCTGGACCGACCGCGTTTTAAACGAC
>CAZRNC010000258.1:0-4760 GCA_964601285.1 uncultured Thermomicrobiales bacterium
ATAGCATCCCGATCAACGCCCACCGGCTGCTTTCACAGGTGCCGCTGCCAGCCAGCGTGCTGCCAGCGGTCGTCCACCAGCACGAACACTGGGACGGCTCCGGCTACCCATCCGGCCTGCGTGGCGAGATGATCCCTCCAGGAGCCAGAATCATTGCCGTGGCCGACGCCATCGACGCCATGACCTCAGAACGCGCCCACCGTCAGTCGCTCTCGATGCCGGAAGCGCTGAATGCTCTCTCCGCCCAGGCCGGTCAGCGGTTCGACCCGGATGTCGTCCGGGCCGCCCACTCCCTGCTTGGCGAGTTCGACAGCGTCCGCCAGGTCAACCAACCAGATCTCGAATCCACTATCGACGAGGCACTGGCCGCAATCCCGGACCCGGAGCGTGTGCCGGCGTAGCGTAAACTTGCAGGCATGACGAAGGCAGTGCTCGAATTCGAGAGGTACTTGCGCGAGGCGAACGAGCCGTTCTCCGGCTGGGATTTCGGATATCTCACCGAAACCGGGAGGATGGTGGAGTCGCCGTTGCCGTGGAGCTACGCCAGCGAGGTCCTGCACCATTTTCAAGGGACAAATTCCATGCTCGATATGGGCACCGGTGGAGGGGAGTTTCTCTCCCGGCTGCAGCCGTTGCCCAAACATACCGCCGCGACCGAGGGTTATGCGCCGAACGTTGCGATCGCCCACGAACGGCTGGAACCGCTGGGTGTTAGCGTCCACCCGGTTGAAGACGACGCGAGCCTCCCATTTCCGGATAACACGTTCGATCTGGTGATCAACCGGCACGAGTCATATTCGCCGACGGAGCTACATCGCATCCTGAAACCGGGTGGATATTTCATCACTCAGCAGGTCGGTGGCGACAACGACAACGATCTCAACCGGCTGCTGGGCGCGCCTACCAACGACGAATATGCGCACTGGAATCTGATTTACGCGCTGGATGAACTTCGCGGCGCCGGCCTGGTCATTGTTGATGATGCCGAGGCCGATATCTTCACCCGCTTCTACGACCTCGGCTCGGTCACCTACTATCTGCCAGGGGACGGCTTGCAGATAGCCGATTTCAGCACTGAGCGCTACCATAGCCAGCTGTTCGAGCTGCACCTGAAGATCTGGGAGCAAGGCCCTCTCGACATCCCCGGCAGTCGATTTTTCATCGTCGCGCGACGATCATGACGAGCTGATTGGATCATCGGGGCAGCTAACCTATACTTCGCGCATGGAGTGGGAAGTTGAATACACGAACGAGTTCCTTGCGTGGTGGGAAATGCTCGACGCGGAGGCTCAGAACGTTGTGGCCAAAGCTGTCATGCAGTTGATTGAGAGCGGGCCAGCCCTGGATCGGCCCACTGCGGATTCCATTCACGGCTCCCGTCACCAAAACATGAAAGAATTGAGACCATCGACCAGCATCCGTATCCTGTTTGCTTTCGATCCTCGACGAACAGGGATTCTGCTCATTGGTGGAGACAAGCGAAACCGTTGGTCGTCCTGGTACAGTGAGATGATTCCTGTTGCAGACCATCTGTACGATGTGTATCTCGAAGAGCTTCGAAAGGAAGGGCTGATCTAATGCCAAATACCAGGCCAATCAGCGACTTGCTCGATCCGATAATGAGAGACCCAGAGCGCAGGTACAGAGTCTTGCTTGGAGTGCAGGCCGGAAGGGTGTCGCAGATATTGGGTCAAATGCTCGAGGACGCCCTTGATGGTGAGCACGGTACAGAGGAACAGATCCAGCACGATGAGGATTTCTATCTCAAGACCCTGCGCGAATATATTGAGATGCTTGGTGGAGAACTCGTGATCCAGGCAGTGTTCCCCAACCTGACTGTGCGCATGGAGCCAAGCGGTGATACAACATCGTCACAGCCGACGGCACCCGGATTCGACAACACTCTCAGTCAGGAGCATACACCTGATGTCTAGACACCCTTGGTCGAAGATAACATTCAAGGAGTCCAGTTCTCCCGAGCGCCAAATTCGATCAGCACAACACAGCAGCGCAATAACTACAGCACAAGAACTAGGCAAGTTGCTAGATGACAGCAACAGTTCCAGTTTGATCGGCGAATGCCTGGAGTACGACGAAGGTGTCTACCTCGCCGCACTCCGTGAAGACATCAAGGTACTCGGCGGTGAACTTGAAGTGAAGGCCGTCTTCCCCGACCAAACCATCAAACTCGTCCCCAATTCTCAGGACTGACCCGCCGCCCACTTCGTTGCGCCGAGGACCAGTTGGGTGGTCATCGCCAGCCCCTTGCTGATCGGAGAGATCTTGATCTGCTCCTTGACCGAGTGGGCGCCTTCACCTTCGGAAATACCGACGCAAACGGCCGGGATGCCGAAATAGATCGGGATGTTCATATCGGTGCTGGATGTCTCGAAGGTCGGATCGAACCCGAGCGAGCGGAGGATGTCGCCGGCCATCGCGACTAACGGTGCATCCTCAGTCTGCTGACCTGCCGGACGGAATCCGAGCAGTTCGGTTTCGGTGGTTAGCCCCTCGCCGGCACGAGTCTCAACAATCTGCTTGACGGTTTCAACCAGTTTGTCGAGTTCCTCGGCGCTTTCCGAACGCATGTCGATGATCGCCGCGGCTCGTTCAGCGATCGAGTTCACTGTTGTACCGCCTTCGACAACACCGACATTGAAGGTAGTCTTCGGGTCGGATGGGACCTTGAGGTCGGCAATCGCCGCGCCGATCCGGCACAGGCCATGGATAGCGCTCGGCGCTCCAAACGCACCATAGGAGTGTCCACCCGGTCCGGAAACGGTCACCTTCCAGCGGACAGAGCCAACACCGCTCATCGTCACCCGGCCAAGACCGCCGTCGAGAACGACAACGCCTGCCAATTCGTCCTTGTAGCGTTCAACCGCCTGTCGTGCGCCGCGCAGGTTGCCCAAACCCTCTTCGCCAACGTTGGCGACAGCGATGATGTCGACCGGTGTCTCGATGCCCAACTCGTCATAGATTTGGATAAGCGTAAGCATGCCGGCGACGTTCGAAGCGTTATCACCAATACCCGGGCCGTAGAGCCAGTCGCCTTCGCGGCGGATGTTCAACTCGGTGCTGGCCGGGAAAACGGTATCGGTATGCGCCAGCAACATGATCGCCTTGCCGCCCTTGTTGCCGCGGCGGATGTAGACATTCTGGATGTCGTCAATCTCCGGTTCGTAACCAAGCTCTTTCCACATTCCGGCAACGAATGCGGCGCGTTCCGCTTCGAACCCGGTTGGCGACGGCACGGCGGCAATCCGCATGTTCCGGTCGACGACTGTCTCAACATGGCTGGCAGCAGCATCAATCAACGCTTGCATCGTGTCTCCTTCTCTCCCCCGGATCCCCCTCGATCCGGCTACTTCCCGGTCAGTTTCGCAACAATCGGCGCAAACTGCTCCATTACCGGCGGACGCACAACATAGTTCGAAAATCCATAGCGCGCGCGCCGTTCGAGCAGTGTCTCGATCATAGAGGCTTCGGTACCAAACAGCACATGCGGCGAATCGGCGATGACCTCTTCCGGCTTGCCCCAGGCCGCTGCCAGCGTGGCGACGGCATCAGCAGGACTATCAGTGATCGCCAGCGACTGGTTGAGCATCTGCAGTTCGATCTGGTCAAAGCGATCCCCTGCTTCGGCTTTCAGGTGGTCAACCTGCCGCTGGACGGTATCTGCACCGACATCCAGATCAATGCCACCCTCTTTACCGGCCGGCGGCGCAATCCCGACGATATCGGCCATCCTCGCCGCCACCGAGAGCAACCGCTTCCCGCCGGCACCGATCAGGATCGGCGGATGCGGTTTTTGTACCGGCAGCAGGTTCATCTGGAAATCGACCATGTTGTAGTGCTTACCGGAAAATGTCACCGGTTCGCCGGTCCAGGCCGCCTTCATGATTGTCAGGCTCTCAACAAGCCGCTCTACCCGCACACCGGGTCGGTCGAACGGAATGCCCGAGCGGGTGTAATCTCCGGGGTCCCAACCTGCTCCGATGCCGAACTCCAGCCGGCCTTCACTGAGGATGTCGATCGTGTTGGCGTCGGTGATCGTGAGCGATGGCAACCGGAAATCGTTGTCCAGCACCAGCGTGCCGACCCGGAGCGAGGTCGCCGAGGCAACCGCCATCAATGCCGGCGCCCAGCCAAACCTGCCGCCGATGTGATCGGCAACCGAGAGCGTGCCATAGCCCAACGCTTCAATTCGCTTCGCCTGGTCGATCCATTCGTGCGCGGTGGGCATTGGCGGCACTTGCACGCCAAATCGAAACGGTCGAGGGTGAGACATCAGTTAGCAATCCCTTCAAGGAGTTCACAAGCCTGGAGCAGTGCGTCGTGGATGCGGTTGCGCTGGCGCACCAGCCGGGTCCAGAGGAATCGATGCTCGGACGATTCCGGGTCCAGTGTCGCCAGTTCACGCAGCGGCGCAAGGCCAGGCAATATCGGCAATTGCAAAGCCGGGTCAATTTCGTAGGGACCATCGATCGTAAAGAGCGCCGGATTCACAATCCGGGTAAGCCGCAGCACCGCCCGGTTGTGGGCGGCGGGATCGTTCACATCGCTGCCGGCAAGCTTGCCAGCCAGATCCAGATACCGTTCGGCAGCAGTTATGGCGGCCGACAGATCAAGCAGATGGCCGCCCATCTGCTGCAACGCACCCAGCTCGGTCACGAAATCCTGGGCTGAGGGAACAAAGTTGTAGGGATGAATCTCCGGCAGGCACATCCGGGCAGCCATCGTGACGTAGATCCGGGTGT
>CAZRNC010000259.1:0-4735 GCA_964601285.1 uncultured Thermomicrobiales bacterium
GCGTGCGTTCGATGATTCTGAATAAGTTGGAACACGTGCTCGCATTCGCCTGTTTTGACTCCCATGACGTTCAACCGGGCGAATGCAAGTCGCCCCTACGGCGGTTCAAATCACTCACGGCATTGAGGACTCCCCTGTCTTCGCCACGAACTACCGCGTTCGAAGCGACGGATCGAGCACATCACGTAACCAGTCTCCGGTGAGGCTGACCGAGATCGTGATCAACATGAGCACCGCGCCGGGGAACATCCCGATCCACCAGGCGGTGTTGAGGTATTCGCGCCCCTCGCTGACCATGTGACCCCACGACGGCGTGGGAGGCTGGATGCCAAACCCGAGGAACGAGAGCGACGCTTCGAGGAGGATGATCGAGGTGAGCTGAAACGTTGCCAGCACAATCAGCGGCGCAGCGATGTTCGGCAGAATGTGGCGCATCAGCAGCCGGCCAGGACTCGCACCCAACGCCCGGGATGCCTCGACGAACTGCCGCTCACGGCCACCCATCGCCAGCCCGCGAGCCACACGGGTATAGCTGGCCCAGCCGGAAAAGGCGGCGACGCCCACCAGCACGGTCAAACTGGTGCCAAACACGGCGATGACCGAGAGCGCAATGATCAGGAACGGAACGGCGATCACAGCATCGACAAGGAACATCATCGTCTCATCGAGCACACCCCGGAGAAAGCCGGCAACCAATCCGCAGAGCACCCCGACCAGCGCGCCGATCAACGTGCCCAGCACACCAACCGCCAGCGAAACTCGCGCCCCGAAAATGATCCGGCTGAGCAGGTCGCGTCCCAGCTGGTCGGTCCCCAGCAGGTTGGTGGTTGAACCCCCTTCGACCCAGAATGGCGGCGCCAGCCGGTTTCGCAAATCATTGAGTGCCGGGTCATGGGGAGAAACCAGCGGGGCGAAGATGGCACAAGCAACAATGGCCACCAGAAACAGCAGGCAGACAGTCGTCGCCGGGGTCAGCGTGCGAACCCACCAGAACGCCGACCGCCCCTTCGCTCCCCGCGCAGGGGCATCCTGGCGGGACGCATCCCGCAACGAGACACCTGGAGCAGCATATGGACTGGACATCTGTCCTTGTGTCACCAATCTATCCTTCCTGGAACCCGAATGGCTTCGTAGGGGCGTATGCAATCACTTGTTCAGACACATTCCAGTTTTGGCTTGTACATGCCTCTCATACCGTCATCCCGAGCGCAGTCGAGGGACCTCGTGGGTCGGATCTTGACTTCATCCGGAGTGTTCCGTGGCTCGAGATCCCTCGACTGCGCTCGGGATGACAATCTATGCGCCGTTCTTCCTTAATGAGCACTCGATGTTCCTGAATCAGTTGGAACAGGTAGCGTATGCATTCCATCCCTACCGCCGAATCCGTGGATCGAGCAGGCCGTAGGTGATATCCACCAGCAGGTTCGCCAGCACGACTGTGCCGGCAACGATGATGACGATCAGCTGGATCACCGGGAAATCGCGGTTTGAAATTGCCGAGACAGTCAGCCGGCCAACTCCGGGCCAGGCAAAGACGGTTTCGGTAATCGCCGCACCGCCGATCAGCCCACCAATCGACATGCCAAAGATGGTCACCACCGGAATCGCAGCGTTCTGCAGGCAGTGCTTCAAAATGACGGCCCGGTCGGAAAGCCCCTTGGCTCTGGCTGTGCGCACATAGTCCTGCTGGATCACTTCCAGCAACGAGGAGCGGGTCATCCGGGCCAGAATCGCCAGCAGACCGGTCGCAAGGGTGATCGCCGGCATGACCAGTTGCTGCCAGCTACCCCGTCCGGAGCTGGGCAGCAGGTTGAGCTGCAAACTGAGGATGATAATCAGCATGATGCCCACGAAGAAGCTGGGTGCGGATTGCCCGATGAAGGCCACGCCCATCGAAACCCGATCGACAACCGTGTTGCGTTTGACCGCAGCCAACACACCGAGCGGCAAGCCGATCACCACCGCCAGCACCAGTGCCGCCGCGCCAAGCTCCAGCGTTGCGCCAAGCCGGGCAGTAAACAGATCCCAGGCCGGCCGGTGATTCTGAAGTGAGTTGCCGAAATCGCCTTGCAGAACGTTGCCGATATAGTTGAAGTATTGGGTCGCCAGCGGGTCATCCAGCGCGTATTCGCGCCGAAACGCCTCGATCGCTTCCGGTGGTGCTTCACTGCCAAGCATCGCCTCGGCCGGGTCGCCGGACATCCGCAACACAATGAAGACAAAGGTGACCACCACCCAGAGCGTCACCAGCCCCCGCAATATCCGTCCAACGATGAATCGTGTCACGCAACTCCCACTGTTCGTTTCACCCGAACCTGTCCGGATGCTATCCACGGGCCAGGTGGCAGTTGTGACGACAAATGGAAGAAGTTATGAAGTTCCTGTTTGGCTCATCCCGGCGATTACCGACCGCTAACGGGCCGTTAATCTCCCGATGATCTGCCGGCGCTAGGCTTGCATTAATCCCCCGAAGGGGTAGGGGCGCATTGCAATGCGTCCGCCGTTGGACACCTTGCAATCTGGGGCAGAGCAGCCCAGCGCAAACTGTCATCCTGAGCGAAGTCGAAGGATCTCATTCCATGCCAGTTTCATTTCGTGGTCAATGTCTTGCACCATGCCAATCGGGAAACGTCCACGCTCATGGAACCTACGTTTCCGAGGAGAACGCAAGTCACATGGAAAGAGATCCTTCGACTCCGCTGCGCTTCGCTCAGGATGACATATCTAAAATGCCGGTCTACTCAAGGACTTGAGGCTCCAACGAAATAGGTGGCAGCACAATACGGAGCACTTGTCGGTCAGGATGGTACGAGTGGCTGAACAGACGCGAACCGGGCAGCACATCCTCGTGGTCGAGGACGACCAGAACCTGCGCTCGACGCTGGTGTTCAATCTTGAACGCCAGGGATTCCGCACATCGGAATCGGCAGACGGGGCAGAGGGGCTTCGGCTGGCGCGAGAGTGCGCACCCGATCTCATCATCCTCGATCTGATGCTGCCATCATTGGACGGTCGCGATGTCTGCCGGGCAATCCGCGAGGATTCCCGGGTGCCGATCATCATCCTGACCGCACTCGACCGGGAAGTCGATATCATCAATGGACTGAACCTCGGCGCGGATGACTACATCGGCAAGCCCTTTTCCGTGCGCGAACTGGTCGCCCGGATCAACGCATTGTTGCGACGTACCGCTCTCCAGGACGAGACCCCAGCCATCATCCAGGCGGGCGAATTGACGATCTTTCTCCGCGAGCACCGGGCCGAGCTGCACGGCCGCGAGCTACACCTTCCATTGAAAGAGTTCGGGCTGCTGGTCGCACTCGCCAGCAAGGCCGGCGAGGTTTGCACCCGCGCCGAGCTACTGGAAACCGTTTGGGGCAAAGACATTGTGGTCGACCAGCGCAACATCGACGTCCGGATACGCTGGTTGCGGAAGCAGTTGGAGAGTTATCCCAACGGCGCAAGCCTGATCCAGACCGTCCACGGCGTCGGCTACCGGTTCGCCGGCGGATCGACAAGTTGATAGATGCCGGCCTCTCGCGACATCAGGCCGGTGTCGACCATCTCCCGTCGCAATGTGGCGCTGTCTTCGTGGTGACGCTTGATGATCTCGTTCACCTCGCGTTCGGCATACTCCCGGCCCGGCTCGAACTGACCGGAAAGCCAACGCATCACGACCGCCCGTTTCGCCGGCCGGCGTGGAATCTGTTTGATCCGCTCCCCATCCAGAAACGTCGCCAGCACTTTCTGGTCATCTGACACAACTCTCCCCTTTCCACGCGGTGTTTCCCGGCAGAGCACCAATTCTACCCGCCAGATTCACCCGGATTGCCCCGAAAACTGGTGTACACTGCCCCCGAGGAGAGACGCAGATGTCCGGGATGTCTGTGTTGTTGAACACACGTTGGTTTTGTCAACCAATCGAAGGTAGATCTGTCATCCCGCCTTCGTCGGGAAGACAATCACACATTCACGGGCCAACAGGAACTCCCTGGCTTATACAAAGAAGGCATGAAGGTAGAGCGAGCATGACCGTTACAACAACCGAGAAGGTCTTTCCGGTCGATTTCCGGCCGGCAGTGGACGCAGTCGTCATGTTGGAAGCCGAGCTTCGCGGCAGGATCGAAGGCGAGGTCCGCTTCGACCGCACCAGCCGGATGCTCTATTCCACCGATGCCTCGAACTACCAGATCGAGCCGGTCGGGGTCGTCATCCCGAAGACCAACGAAGACGTCATGGCCGCCGTCGAACTTGCTGCCAAACACGACATCACGATCCTGCCGCGTGGTGGCGGTTCATCACTCGCCGGCCAGACCGTCGGCCCGTCGCTGGTGATCGACTTCTCCAAATATATGAACGCCGTCCTCGAGGTGAACCCGGAAGAGCAATCCGCCCGTGTCCAGCCCGGCCTCAACCTCGCCCGGTTCAATGCCGCAATCAAACAGTACGGCCTCATGTTCGGGCCAGACCCGTCCTCTGGCGATCGCGCCACGCTCGGCGGTGTCGTCGGCAACAACTCATCCGGCGCACACTCGATTCTCTACGGCATGACCGGCGACCACATTCGCAAGCTGGACATCCTGATGGCCGATGGCAGCCCGGTGACACTTGAACCGGGATCGGTTTCGATCGCCAATCTCAACACCCCGGCCGGCAGGTTGATGACCAAACTGCTCGATTTCCAGGAGACCTACAGCGAGTTGATCCGCAGCGACTTCCCGCGCCACTGGCGACG
>CAZRNC010000260.1:0-4730 GCA_964601285.1 uncultured Thermomicrobiales bacterium
TCGGTTGTCATTGATCGCGGCTCGAAGCGTCCGTTGCATGCCCAGCTTTCCAGCCAGATTCGACAGAACATTCTCGATGGACTGTTGCCAGGTGGGACGCGCTTGCCGTCCACTCGTCAGCTTGCCGAATCGCTTGGCGTCTCCCGCAATGTTGTCCTTGCTGCCTACGATGAACTCTACGCCGAGGGATGCACCGAAACCCGGCATGGTTCCGGCACCTGGGTTGTTGACGGGTTGAATTCGCAACGGGTAACCAGGCCGGTTCCGGACCACGCCAACCCGCGCTGGCTGCCGGACAATGGGACTCTGCTAAAACAGGAGCCGCCTGCGCCCTCCGGCGGCATCGACTTCCAATTGGGACGGCCATCTATTGCCCCGCTGCCACTGCGCTCGTGGCAGCGCTTCTGGCGGGAAATGGCCATGGAGGAACCGCCCAATTACTACGGTCCAACCGAAGGCTATCCGGAGTTGCGGGCTGAGGTGGCCGCCTACCTGGGTCGTTCGCGCGGTATCGCCTGCACGGCAGATGATGTCATCATGACGTCCGGTGCGATGCAGCCACTGGACTTGCTCCTGCGAATCACGCTCTCCCCGGATTCAATCGTTGCCCTCGAAGAGCCGGGCTATCCATCGGTGCGCCAATTGCTGCAGAGTCACAATGCCAACCTGCTGCCGGTGCCGGTGGACAGCGACGGCCTTTGCGTGGATGCGCTGCCAGACGGTCCGGATGCGCCGCTGCTCGTTTACTGCACGCCGTCGCACCAGTACCCAACCGGAGCCAGGATGCCGGTCAGCCGTCGGCTGGCGCTGCTCGAGTGGGCCGGCCGGAACGATAGCCTGATTGTCGAAGATGACTACGACAGCGAGTTCCGCTTCGATGCTTCTCCGCTGCCGGCAATGGCCGGGCTGGATGACACCGGGCGGGTGGTCTACATCGGGACGTTCTCGAAGATGCTGACTCCGGCGTTGCGGATGGGCTACGTTGTGGTGACTCCGATGTTGCGCGAGCGATTGATTGCCCTTAAATCTGTCCTGGACCGGCATGTCCCCTGGCCAACCCAACGGGTGATGACCGGTTTCCTGAGCAGTGGCCGGCTCGAATCGCACATCGCCAGGATGAGGCGTTACTATGCTCGCAAACGCAAGCTGCTCTCGGCCATCATCGAACCGCTCGGCGACCTCGCCAGGTTGCAGGGGCTTGAAGCCGGATTGCATGTCTATCTGGAGCTTGATCCAAGGCTGGATGCCAACCGCATCGCCGCTGCTGCGGCCCGGAGTGGTGTGACCGTCACCACCATCGATAGCTACTTCACCGGCCCGCCCGACCGCTCCGGCCTGCTCCTCGGCTACGGTGGGCTGACGATAGAAGCACTGGAAACCGGCGCAAAGATCCTGGTGGATGTCATCCAGGCGGAGGCAGACCAGACCTTGTAGGGGTTACGCAGCGCGTAGCCCATTCGCATCAAGTTAAGCCAATTCCAACGAAGAGAGCACCGGTTCAATTTGTCATCTCGACCGAAGCGGAGAGATCTCGTCCGACCAGCTTGATGCCGTGGAGATCCCGTTCGGCGGACGATGTCGATCACTGCAACACAATCCGTGTCGAGATCTCTCCACTTCGGTCGAGATGACAATTGCAGTTTGGAGCCCACACCAGTGAATCTCGCCGAACTTGATGCGAATGGGGCTACGCAGCGCGTAGCCCCACAAGGTCACGGTGCGTATGCCCTACCGCGCAACCTCATGCATCACATCAATCAGGGCGGATTTCTCCTCGAAGCCGACGCCGGGGGTGTCGGGCAGGCGGACCTTGCTGTTGTTGACGCTGATGGTGTCGGCGAAGCCGCCGAAGGGCTGGAAGACGCCGGGGTAGGATTCGTTGCCGCCGAGCTGCAACCCGGCAGCGATGTTGAGCGCCATCTGGTGTCCGCCATGCGGAACACACTGCCGGCGTGACCAGCCGTGCTCTTCCATCGTCTCGATCATCCGCAGGTATTCAACCAGCCCGTACGACAGCGCCGGGTCGAACTGGAGAATGTCGCGGTCCGGGCGCATGCCGCCATAGCGGATCAGGTTGCGGGCGTCCTGCATCGAGAAGAGATTCTCGCCAGTCGCCATCGGTGGCCCGTAGTGGTTGGCCAGTTCGGCCTGGAGCGCATAGTCCAGCGGGTCGCCGGCCTCTTCGTACCAGTGGAGATTGTAGGGTTCCATCGCACGGGCATAGTCGATAGCCTCTCCCAGATCGAAGCGGCCATTGGCATCGACTGCCAGACTCTCGCCGGATCCGGTGACCTCGATCGCAGCTTCGATCCGCCGGATGTCCTCATCCAGCGGCGCGCCGCCGATCTTCATCTTGACGGTGGTGTAGCCCATTTCCAGAAAGCCGCGCATCTCATCCTGCAGGGCGGAGAGGTCCTTGTCAGGTTGATAGTATCCACCTGCGGCGTAGACCCAGACCTCTTCGTCGTAGTTGCCACCGTTGAAGCGGTCTGCCAGCAGCCGGTAGAGCGGCCGTTCCTCGATCTTGGCGACGAGGTCCCAGAGCGCCATATCCAGCACACCAACGGCGACCGAACGTTCCCCATGCCCGCCAGGTTTTTCGCCAGTCATCATGATCTGCCATGCCGCGTGCGGGTCGATATTCTCACCGGAATCATCCAGGAGCGCTGCTGGATCAGCTTCGAGCAGGCGCGGAATGAACCGCTCCCGCAAGATGCCGGAAGGGGCGTAACGTCCATTCGAGTTGAAGCCATAGCCAATCAGGGGCCGGCCGTTGCGTTCGATGTTGCTGACGATGGCGACGACTGATGCGGTCATCTGGCTGAAGTCGATGAACGCGTTCCTGATCGTCGACTTGATCGGGACGGCTTGCTCACGGATTTCGACAATTTTCGGAGAAGTCAACGGTTCTGCCTTTCAGGAATTTCATCGGTCGTCCTGGTTCAGTTCACCTTGCAGAATACACGCTCGCTGTCGCGGGGTACAGAGATTGTCTCCCGGTGGTTTGATACTCTTCAAATGCCGGAAGGTGGTGCATTTCGTGATGGTGCAACTGGGGGTTTGATGGGGAACAGTCGAGAAGGAAGACGGCGAGTCATCATCGAAGGCGTGGTGCCGGAGATTGATGGCGGGCGGTTTCCGATCAAGCGAACCATCGGCGAAACAGTCAATGTCGAGGCCGATATTTTCACCGACGGCCACGACGCTGTGACGACTGTCTTGCGCTACGCTGCCGGCCCTGAAGGGGGCTGGACTGAAGTCGAATTTGAACCGCTCTGGAACGACCGCTGGCAGGCAACGTTCACCATTGAGGAGTTCGCACACTACCGCTACACCATCGTTGCTTGGGTCGATGAGTTCAAGACCTGGGCACGAGATTTTGAGAAGCGACTGGATGCCGGCCAGGATGTCACCGTCGACCGTGAGATTGGCGCACGTCTGATCGATGAAGCAGTTGCACGGGCAACCGGGCGTGATGTCGCACTTCTGGGAACCTGGGCAGGTCTGCTGCGTGATCCGGATGAGGACGCACGGTTGGTGCTGGATCCGGCGCTGCAGACGGTGATGCACCGTCATGCCAACCGCGAGCATGCAGCGACCTACTGCCGGGAACTACGGGTCGATGTGGACAGGATCCGGGGGCGCTTCAGCACCTGGTACGAGCTGTTCCCGCGCTCGACCTCGCCGGTTCCCGGACAGCATGGGACGTTTCGCGATGTCCAGGCACAGTTGCCGGCGATCCGGGAGATGGGGTTCGATATCCTCTATTTGCCGCCGATCCACCCGATTGGCACGACATTCCGCAAGGGGAAGAACAATTCGGTAACGGCTGAACCGGGAGAACCGGGGAGTCCCTGGGCGATAGGTTCTTCTGAAGGTGGACATAAGGCAATTCATCCGGAGCTGGGAACGCTGGCTGATTTCCGGCAGATGGTTGAAACGGCCCGGAGTCTGGGGATCGATATCGCGCTGGACATCGCCTTCCAATGCTCACCGGATCACCCCTATGTCACCGAACATCCCGACTGGTTTCGCCACCGGCCAGACGGCACGATCCAGTACGCCGAGAATCCGCCGAAGAAGTATCAGGACATTTACCCGTTCAATTTCGAGACGGACGACTGGCGAGCGCTCTGGGACGAACTGGCGAGCGTCTTCCTTTACTGGTGCGAGCAGGGCGTCCGGGTGTTCCGGGTGGATAACCCGCACACCAAGCCGTTCGCATTCTGGGAGTGGGCGATTGCCAAGATTCGCGACCCGTATCCGGAGACGATTTTCCTCTCGGAAGCGTTTACCCGGCCGCGGGTGCTTTACCGGTTGGCCAAGCTGGGGTTCACCCAGTCATACAATTATTTTGCCTGGCGCAATACCCGTCAGGAGTTGACCGAGTATCTGACCGAATTGACGACGACCGAGGTGAAGGAGTATTGCCGGCCCAGCTTTTGGCCGAACACTCCGGATATTCTGACTGAAGTGTTGCAGTCCGGAAACCGTGCGGCCTTCATCACCAGGGTCGTGCTGGCCGGCACGCTTTCGTCGAGCTATGGCATTTACGGCCCGGCCTATGAGTTGATGGAACACTTGCCACTTGAAGCCGGCAAGGAGGAGTACCTCAATTCGGAGAAGTACGAGATCAGACAGTGGGACCTCGAGCGCCCCGATAGCTTGCGGCCGATCGTCACGCTGCTCAATCGCGCCCGCCACGATAACCCGGCCCTGCAATCGAACGA
>CAZRNC010000261.1:0-4713 GCA_964601285.1 uncultured Thermomicrobiales bacterium
CATCCCGAGCGAAGTCGAGGGACCTCGAGAGTCGGATCTTGCCGGGAGAAGTCAGGTTGCGAGGCTCGAGGTCCCTCGACTTCGCTCGGGATGACGGGTTGCGCTGGGCTGCTCTGGCCAAAACTGCGAGGTATCCACCGGCGGACGCATGCGATGCGCCCCTACGATGAAACGGGGACCTCGCCGGCTGGCATTGGCTCTTCCCGCCCGTCGGCCCGGACAATCCCCACCAGGCCAACACCGCCGGCGATGATGCCGATGGCGGCCATGGTAAAGAAAGTGTTGCGGACGCCGATTCGCGGGATCAGGACGATCACCGGGATGAAGGTCCCCAGCAGCGAGCCGATCGTGCTCAGCGCAAAAATCGTGCCGGCAGACCGTCCGGCCTGGCCAACCCGCGGGACAACCAGCCGGATCGCAGAGGGCGTCACCATTCCCAGCAGGAGCGGTGGCAAGGTAATCAGGATCAGCACCGAGAGGAACGTCCCCAACGGCACACCGCCAAAGTCGAAGGTGAACTCCTGGATGGCCCGGACAATCGGCGGGCCGGCAAAGGCGACAAAGAGCGCCCAGAGACCGGTGATCATGATGTAGATCGCCGGCAGCCGGTGGGTCGGCCGCTGGTCGATAATCCGCCCACCGATCGAATAGCCGATCGCCAGCGCCGCAAAGGTCATACCAATAATGATCGACCAGAGTTCAGAGGTCGTGCCGAAGGCGGGTGCCAGCAGCCGTTCAGCTGCAAGCTCGATACCCAATCCGACAAATCCGGCACAAAACACTGCAACCATGGCGTAGAAGCGAACTGACAAGTATTCCCCCGGTCCGGATCGGTCGACGAGTTTCCGCTCGGCATATTGTGCCCTATCCGGAGCAATGACGCTCTTGGGACCTTCGGGCGGTTGTGACTGGCCGCCATGACCGGTAAACCGGTAGCCAGCGAAATGTGTCTTGCGCGGAACGACGGAGAACCCTGGTGACCGGCCCACTTCAAGCCCGAATTCAAGCAGCCACACCGCCCATCAGTGCCGGTCAACTGACCTGTCAATGGTGTGCCACGGTCCTGCCGGCCAGCGAAACCCGCTGCCCGGCCTGTGGCTCTTCCGGCGTTCCCGATCCTGACATGCAGGTGCCGGATGCCGAGCAGGTCATCACCGCCCCGCTCACCACCGAAGGTCTCGTGCCGGAGCACATCCTGCTGGACCCGGAAGAGTGGGCCGCCCCTGTACCGCCGCCGAGCACCGACACCAGCGATCAGATTCTGACCACAATCGCCGTCCTGGCCGGCTGTGGCATCGTCTTCGCCATGCTCGGCGCACTCATCAGCCCGTACTTCATCTCACCACTCATCGAGAACGTCACCGGCTCCCCGGTTGAACGCGCCGCCGACGTCCGCCCGATGGGCGCCATCGCCGGCCTGATCGCCGGCCTCTTCGCCGGCGCCACCTGGGGCTGGATCTCCGCCGCAGATCGGTGAAGATTCTCCCCCGAAGGGGTAGGGGCGCATTGCAATGCGTCCGCCGTCAACGCCTCGATGCTCAATCAGGAGCAGACCAGCCTGGATTGTCATTCCGACGAAGGAGGAATCCGTTCCCCATTGCCTGAACCGGAGTTACGGATTCCTCCTTCGTCGGAATGACATGTTGGCGTTCGCTCCCGTCCCCGAACTTTGCTGGGGGCTGCACGCGGACGCATTGCAATGCGCCCCTACCCCTTCGGGGAACTCCACCCTACCCTAATCGTCCAAACTCTCGTGCGCCGCTTCGGTGAACTCATTCGTGAAGGCGTCGAGCGGGTCGACGTCGTCGGCGAGCAGGTTGTTGTCCTTCAGCCAGTCGGCGTAGGAGACCCAGCGGTCCTCGGTCTGCTGGCCGAACGGGACTGTGCCCTCAATCGTCCAGAAGGGCGAGAGCAGGGCGATGCCGTTCTCTTCCAGTTCACGGTCGGTCTCCGGGGCGACGTCCATCAGGATATCGAGCGCTGCCTCGTGGTCGGCCTCGGCGGCGGTATAGCCGCGGATGATCGCCCGCATCGCCCGTTCGATGATGTCGCCATGGTTCTCGACCATGTCTTCGCTGGAAACCAGCACCAGCTCGTAGAAGTCCGGCACGCCCCACTCTTCGAGGCGCATCACGTTGACCTCTTCGCCCTCGCGCTCGATCAGGAACGACTCATGCACCCAGTAGGCCCCGATCACCGCATCAATCTGACCGGCAAGCAACGGCTGGATGAGGTTGAAGCCGACATTGATAATCTCGACATCATCAAAGCTCAGCCCGGCAGTATCGAGCACCGAGCCAAGCAACGCATCGTCGCTCGGTACACCGGCCACGCCGATCCGCTTGCCGTCCAGGTCAGCCGGAGTCTCGATACCACTGCTCGTCAGCGCCATGATCGAGTTCAACGGATGCTGCACCAGCGCCGCCACTGACTGCACCGGGATCTCCTCGCCACGCGCCAGCAGGACATCGGTCTGATAGGAGATCGCGAATTCATCCTGGCCGGCACCGACGACCCGCAGGCCGTCTTCCGGATTGCCCGGCACGTAGATCTCGACGACGAGGTTCTCATCCTCGAAATAGCCGTTCTCCTGGGCAAGATACAGCCCGGTGTGGTTCGACCATGGATACCAGTCCAGGGCGATCGTGATCTCGTCCGGCTCGCCGCTGGAAGTGTCGTTATCCTCGTCGTCCGCACAGGCGGCAAGCAGCGCCCCCAGCAGCATGACCACCGCCAGCAGCGCCAGCCAGTGCAATTTCAATCGTTGCGCCATGTTCTGTTTCTCCATTCGACAGCCGGCCCCGGCCGGACATCACACTATCACTTGCGGTCGGCATGCCGCCATGGCACGAGAATCCGCTCCGCAAGCACCACCAACACAAACATCGCCATGCCCATCAGGGCGGAAATTCCAACAGCCGCAAAGAGCAGCGGGGTCTGGAACGAAGACGCCGAGCGGGTCATCAGATAGCCCAACCCGGACGATGCCCCGACCCACTCACCAACAATCGCCCCGATGACCGAAACTGCCGCAGCAATCCGCAACCCGGAGAGCAGGAAGGGCAACGAGGCCGGAATACGCACCATCGTCATCACCTGCTGCCGGTTGGCCCCCATGCTCCGCAACAAGGCAACAGCATCCGGATCGACCGACCGCAACCCGTCGGCCATATTGATCGCAATCGGGAAGTAGCAAATCAGCACGACCACGATCACTTTGGGCGTCATGCCATAGCCGAACCAGATCAGCAGAATCGGGGCCAGGGCAATAATCGGAATCGCCTGGCTGGCAACGATCAGCGGATAGATCGTCCGCTCGGCAATTCGTGACGACGCGATACCAATGGCACTGACAATGCCAACCACCATCGCAATGCTGAAGCCGACCAGCACCTCGCTGAGCGTCGTCCGGGTATGGCCCCAAAGCAGCCAGCGCTTGTCAATCGCCTCATCCAGCACTTCCGACGGCGCCGGCATGAACCAGCGGGGCGTATCGGTAATCCAGACGCCAATCTCCCAGCCAACCAGGGCAACCACCAGCAGGAACGGCGGCAGCAGCCAGCCCAGCACGGTCCAGCCATCCGGCCGACGAGATGGGGCAGCCTGCTGCTCGACGGCGGCCTGCTGGCGGTCGGTCGTCTCAATCATCGTGGCGTTCCGATCGGAGTCATCTCGCCACGCAGCGCCGAAAGAATCTGGAGTTTCTGGGTGACGAACTCCGGTTCACCGATCATCTCGCTATGCCGTGGACGCGGAACATGCACCCGCTCGACCAGCTTGATCCTGCCCGGTCTGGCGGTCATGACTGCCACCCGGTCCGCCAGCAGCAGGGCTTCCTCGACGTCATGGGTCACCATGACGATCGTGCGGTTCAGCTCGTTCCAGAGATCGAGCAGCCACTCCTGCATCGCCCGGCGGGTGAGTGCATCGAGCGCGCCAAACGGCTCATCAAGCAACAGCACCGGCTGATCGGCGAGGACTGTTCGCAGAAACGCCGCCCGCTGGCGCATGCCACCGGAAAGCGCCGTCGGATAGTGGTCGCCAAAGCCTTCCAGCCCGAAACGTGGCAGCAGGTCTCTGGCCCGTTCGCGTGCCTGGCGGCGGTCAACTCCGGCGACCTCAAGCCCGAGGGTGGCGTTTTCCAGAATCGTCCGCCAGGGCAGCAACACATCGCGTTGCGGCATATAGGCAAACCTGCCCAGACGGTTCGCCGTCTCGACGCCTTCGATCAACACCTGCCCCTGGTCCGGTTGCAGCAGGCCGGCCATGATGTTCAGCAGCGTACTTTTGCCACAACCGGACGGCCCGAGCAGCGCCAGAAACTCGCCCTGGCTGACAGTCAGGTTGACATCCCGGATCGCCTCGACCTCGCCAAAGTGCAGGCTGAGATCACGCACTGCCAGCAGCGGTGCGCCGGTTGCCATGGATTGTGTTGCCGGAGCAATCAATTCGGAACGCCATTCCATCCAGATGGAGCAGCGGGGGTATGGTGGGAGCTTGTGCGGAAATCCGGTGGAGCGATGGACGGCGGCAAACAAAAAACGCCGGTCTCAACAGCCCCAGCGTCAATGTCCGCGGTAGCACAATCCGAAGACGGTGCCGGTTACATTCCTACGCTGGCATTACCCAGGTCAGGTCCCAACGGTCGATAGCGGTCTGGCTATCCTCTCAGCCTGGCTCCCCAAGCCCCCGTGCTCTCCGAGATTCACTTGT
>CAZRNC010000262.1:0-4711 GCA_964601285.1 uncultured Thermomicrobiales bacterium
AGCAGGCCGAACAGGACCAGGAAGTCGCCGGCGGACCGGGCCATGGCTGCGGCCACAACCTGCTGGGAACTGCTGCGCTGGCCTCGGCGGTCGCCCTGAAAGCCTGGCTGGAGCAGACCGGCAAACCGGGAACCGTCCGCTACTATGGTTGTCCGGCCGAAGAGACGCTGGCCGGCAAGGTCTACATGGCACGGGCCGGTGTGTTTGACGATCTCGACGCGGCTATCACCTGGCATCCCTCGGGTTACAACACCGTCTGGCAGGGTAGCTGCCTGGCGATGGACCACATCAAATTCCGCTACTACGGCAAAACGGCGCATGCCGGCGGCGCACCGCATCTGGGCCGTTCGGCGCTGGACGCGGTGGAACTGCTGAACATCGGCGTCAACTTCATGCGTGAACATGTCATCGATTCCGCCCGCATCCACTATGTGATCACCAACGGCGGCGGTCAGCCGAATGTTGTGCCGGATGAAGCCGAAGTCTGGTATTACGTCCGCGCACCTGAACGACACCAGGTTGAGGAAATCAGCGCCCGTATTCGCAACGCCGCCAAGGGTGCCGGCATGATGACCGACACCACCTACGAAGAGCGCGATGTCCACGGTTGCTACAACTACTTGGCGAACCAGGCGCTGACCGGCCTGGCCTGGGACGTGATGAACGCGGTTGGCCCGCTGGAGTTCACCGAGGAAGAGAAGCAGTACGCCAAGGCCGTCGCTGATGGCTTTGCCGAAGACGTTATTGCTTCAGCCAAAGCGAATCTGGAGATTCCGGAAGAGGACAAGAAGGAGTCGCTGCTCGGCGGAATCTACGAGCCAAACGACCCGGAGTCCGTCATGTCCGGCTCCACCGATGTTGGCGATGTCAGCTGGATTGCGCCAACCACCCAGGTCATGACATCCTGTTTCGCTCTCGGCGTTCCCGGCCATAGCTGGGGCATCACCGCCACCGGCGCAATGTCGATCGGCCACAAGGGCATGGTCCATGCGGCCAAGATCATGGCCATCACCGGCGCGGAGCTGTTCGAGAACCAGGAACTGCTGGATCAGGCAAAGGCCGAGTTCAAGACAACCCTCGGCGGCCGCAGCTACGTCACCCCGATCCCGGAAGGTGCCATGCCGCCGCAACCGTACATCCAGGGCGGCGGGAAGTAGGTAGGTTTGGCTGTCATTCCGACGCAAGGAGGAATGGCATATCGACTGACATAGAGGAGGTTCAGTGGTCAAGCATACGGAAGTCGCAGACTGGTTGGAAGAACGCCAGGAGCGGTTCATCACGATGTCCGACACCATCTGGGAAAACCCGCAGGTGGCCCTTGCCGAAGACATCGCCTGCGATCTGCAGGCTGAGTTCCTGGAGCAGGAGGGCTTCACCATTACCCGCAACGTCGGCGATATTCCGACGGCGTTCTCTGCCGAGTGGGGCGATGGTGGATCAGCTATCGGGTTCCTGGGTGAATACGACGCGCTGCCGAATCTTTCACAGAAGAAGCAGGCCGGGCAAGACCCGGAAGTTGCCGGAGGACCGGGCCACGGCTGCGGCCACAACCTGCTGGGAACAGCAGCGCTCGCTTCGGCGGTCGCCCTGAAAGCCTGGCTGGAGCAGACCGGCAAGCCGGGCAAGGTCTACTACTTCGGCTGTCCGGCCGAGGAGACCGGTGCCGGCAAGGTGTTCATGGCCCGCGCCGGCGCATTCGATGCGCTGGATGCCGCCATCACCTGGCACCCCTGGGCCTACAACACCGTCTGGCAAGGCAGCTCGCTGGCCGTCGATCACATCAAGTTCCGCTTCTTCGGCAAGACCGCCCACGCAGCAGCAGTCCCGCATTTCGGACGCTCCGCCCTCGATGCGGTCGAACTGTTGAACATCAGCGTCAACTTCATGCGTGAGCATGTCATCGCGCCGGCGCGGATCCACTACGTCATCACCAACGGCGGTGGCCAGCCAAACGTCGTTCCGGACGAAGCAGAGGTCTGGTACTACGTCCGCGCCCCCGAGCGGCACCAGGTCGATGAGATCACCGCCCGCATCATTCGGGCGGCCGAGGGTGCCTGCCTGATGACCGACACCCGGCTGGAGCTGCATGACTACTTCGGTATCCACAACTACCTGCCAAACCAGACGATCACCGACATCACCTGGGATGTGATGAACGAACTCGGCCCGATCGACTTCACCGAAGAGGAATCGCAATACGCCCAGGAAGTGGTCGCGGGCTTCCCTGAGGAGACCATCACCGCATCACGCAACGTGCTGCGCATTCCGGACGAGGACAAGAAGAAGCCGCTGCTTGGTGGCATTTACGAACCCAACGACCCGAAAACCGTTCTCTCCGGTTCGACCGACGTTTCCGAGGTGAGCTGGATCGCCCCGACGGCCCAGATTATGACGACTTGCTGGGCGCTCGGAGTCCCCGGCCATAGCTGGGGCATCACCGCCACCGGCGCGATGTCGATCGGCCACAAGGGCATGATCCGCGCCGCCCAGATCATGGCGATCACCGGAGCCGAGTTGCTTGACAATCCGGACGTCGTTGAAAAGGCCAAGGCAGAACACAAGGAACGCCTCGGCAACCACGTCTACAAGCCACCGATCCCGGAAGGCACCATGCCCCCGAAACCCTACATCCAGGGCGGCGGGAAGTAAGGACAATTTCCTGGACCGCAAGTAGCTTGTCATCTCGACTGGAGCGAAACCGCTCCCGTTGTCATCTCGACTGGAGCGCAGCGGAAAGGAGAGATCTCTTCCCTAAATCGTACAGGCATGGTTGAGATCTCTCCGCTTCGGTCGAGATGACACGATGGGTTGTCAGGATTGGAGGCGAACCTCGTGGGAATCTACGACGAGCTTGGCGTTGCCAGGGTCATCAACGCTTCAGCGACGCTCACCCGGCTGGGTGGCTCACGGATGCCGGATGAGGTGCTTGCAGCGATGCAGGATGCCGCCGGGGCGTTTGTCGACCTGGTCGAGTTCCAGACCCGCGTCTGCGAGGAGATCGCCAGCCTGACTAACAACGAGGCAGCCTGGATCACCAGCGGCGCAGCAGCCGGCATCGCCCAAAGCGTCGCCGCCTGCATTGCCGGCACCGACCCGGCGCTGGTCGATGGCTTCCCCTATCTTGAACATTGCGAAAAGAACGAGGTCATCGTCTACAAGAGCCAGCGCAACGGCTACGACTACGCCGCCCGGCAGACCGGCGCCCGGTTGATCGAGATCGGCCCGGAAGAGGCTGACCTGGCCGTCGCCATCTCCCGCCGCACGGCCTGCATCCTCTGGTTCGCCGGCAGCCACTACGCCGATGGCGCATTGTCGATCGAGGAAGTCGCCGACATCGCCAGGGCACGTGGTGTGCCGGTCATCGTCGATGCCGCTGCCCAGGTTCCGCCAATCTCCAGCCTCTGGCATTTCACCCGCGATGTTGGCGCCGATATCGCCATCTTCAGCGGCGGCAAAGGGCTACGCGGCCCGCAATCCAGCGGGCTGGTGCTTGGCAAAAAGGATCTGGTCGACGCCTGCCGGGTCAACGCCAGCCCGAACTCCACCATCGGCCGGCCGATGAAAGTCGGCAAGGAAGAGACCGCCGGCCTGCTGGCAGCGATCAGATGGTCGATTGCCCAGGACGAGGAAGCGTTGTTACAAGGCTATGAAGCAACGGTCCAGCTCTGGATCGACGGCCTGTCCAACATCCCCGGAGTCACCGCCGAACGCATTTACCCTAGCGAAGCCGGCCAACCCCACGGCCGCACGCTGGTCCGTGTCGGCGCCCATCGCCGTGACGGTATCGTCGACGCCCTCTGGAATCGAAATCCCCGCATCGCCGTCACCCCGATCGGGGATGATGGCATCGCCCTGAATCCTCAAACCCTCGAGCCGGGCGAAGACGCGCTCGTGCTGGAGGCGTTGCGGGAAGTGCTGACAGTCTGCTTGTAGGGGCTACGCGCCGCGTCTCCCCTACAAGGTTTGTCGATGACATGATGTGTGGGCATGTCTATCCCTACCGCGCGACCTTGACTTCAAGCATCCGCTCGACGGCCAGGCGGGCGCGGGAGGCGATGGCCGGGTCGACGGTGACTTCGTGGGTCATCGTCTGGAGCGAGCGCAGGATGTTGTCGAGGTTGATCTTCTTCATGTGCGGGCAGAGGTTGCAGGGGCGGATGAACTCGACGTCCGGGTATTCGACGGCCACGTTGTCGGCCATCGAGCACTCGGTGACCATGATGACCTTCGGTGGGCGGTTGTCGGCGACGTGCTTGATCATGCCGGCGGTGGAGCCAACGTAGTCCGCTTCGGCCAGGACATCTGGCGGGCATTCCGGGTGGGCGATGATCTGGACGCCTTCGTAGCCGGCACGGTATTCGCGCAACTCGGCGCCGGTGAACTGCTTGTGGACCATGCAGTGGCCCTGCCAGAGGATAATTTCCTTGCTGGTCTGGCTGGCAACCCACTTGCCAAGATATTCGTCGGGCAGGAAGATCACCCGGTCGGAATCAAGCGATTCGACCACTTCCAGCGCGTTCCCGGATGTGCAACAGACGTCCGACTCCGCCTTCACCTCGGCCGAGGTGTTGACGTAGGTCACGACCGGCACGCCCGGATAACGCTGCCGCAGCAGGCGAATATCGGCCCCGGTGATCGATTCAGCCAACGAACAGCCGGCGTCGAGATCCGGGATCAGGACGGTCTTCTCCGGATTGAGAATTTTGGCCGT
>CAZRNC010000263.1:0-4709 GCA_964601285.1 uncultured Thermomicrobiales bacterium
GATCGAACGTTCAAGTTCGGTTGCGCCCAACCGTCTCCAGAACCGTTCGGACGCGGAGCAGCCGCCGAAATGGTCGTTCAGATCACCTACGGTGGCCGGCACGCTCCGGACCCGACCCATCTCGATGCGACAGAGCTGATCGTCATCTGGGGGCATAATCCTGCCAGCACCAGCCCCCACTTCATGCCCTTTCTCCAGCAGGCACAGCGCAATGGGACCCGGTTGATCGTCATTGACCCGCGCAGGACACTGACCGCTCGCCGCGCCGATCTCCACCTGCAACCTCGCCCGGCAACGGACGGCGCACTGGCACTCGGCCTGATGAACATCATCTTCTCTGAGAACCTGCACGACGAGGCCTGGCTGGAAGCCAACAGTGTCGGTTGGCGAGAACTACGGGAACGTGCTGCAAACTATCCGGTCGAAGAGGTATCGGATATCACCGGCCTGTCTGTTGAAACGATTGTCAGCCTGGCGCGCGAGTTCGCAACCGCCAACCGGGCGATCCTGAAGTTTTCTGATGGAGTGCAGCGTCACGGTAACGGAGGACAGACCGCACGGGCGCTCTGCTGCCTGCCGGCGATTGCCGGGCACGTCGGCAAACGCGGCGGCGGGCTTTGGTACACCACCAGCGATTATGTCGTCTGGGATGGCGAGGCGCTGACACACGCCTCGGACTGTGAAGCTCCACCACGCATCGTCAACATGAACCGGTTGGGAGCTGCGCTCACCGGCGAGGTCAATGATCCGCCCATCCGCTCGCTCTTCGTCTTCTGTGCCAACCCGGTGACCTCATCACCGAACGCCGGCAAGACCGTTGAAGGGCTGCTGCGCGAAGACCTGTTTACGGTCGTCCACGAACTCTTCATGACCGACACCGCCCACTATGCCGATATCGTCCTGCCGGCCACCAGCCAGCTCGAACAGGTTGACCTCCACAAGCCCTATGGCCACCGCCACCTGCAATACAACAACCAGGCGATTGCACCGCTCGGCGAATCCATAAGCAACTGGGACCTCTTCCGCAAGCTATCGGAGCGCATGGGTTTTGACGATCCCTGGTTGCATCAATCCTGCGAAGAGGTGATCGAGGAGATCCTCGAAGCCTCACGTCCGTCCAACCCTGCGCTGACCGGCATCACACTGGAACGATTGCAGAACGAGGGTACGGTCGCACTGCATCTGCCGGACGGTATTGACACGGTCCCCTATGCAGATGGCCATTTCCTGACACCATCCGGCAAGGTCGAGCTATGGTGCGCGGCGATGGAAGCGCTCGGTGCCGACCCGCTGCCGGAATATGTCATGCCCGAAGAGTTTCTGCTCGACAACGGAACTGACCTGATGATGATCTCTGGCGCGGCCCATCATTTTGTATCCAGCAGCATGGCCAACCAGCCCAAACTCATGGCGCTGGAAGGGAAGCCCTACATCGAGATCAACCCTGAGGATGCTGCCAGCCGTAGCATCGCCGATGGCCAGACGGTCAGAGTCGAAAACGACCGGGGCTGGCTGACGCTCAGGGCAGTAGTGACCGACGACGTGCCATCCGGTGTCGTCGTTGCGCCAAAGGGTGGCTGGGCCAAGCACAACCCCGGCGGCCGCAACGTCAACTGGGTCACCTCAGACGCCACCGCCGACATCGTCGGCCAATCCACCTTCCACAGCAACAAGGTCCGGGTGCTGCCTGTCGTTTGAGCGGTTTGCGCAACGTAGTTCATAAACGTAGCCGCGCTCACCGTTCGACATTCAGAACCGACCATCTCAAATCGTCATCCCACGCTACACCCGCAGCAGCGGGCGGGTGAGGCAGGTTGGGCCACCGGTGCGGTTGTGGGAAATCTCGTTGCCAGTGTAGTAGATCACCTCGCAGCCGGCAGCCTCCAGCCGCTGACCAGTCTCCGGATTCTCTTTCAGCAGCAGACACTTCCGCGGGCCGAGTGCAAGGACGTTTGTTCCCTGGCTGACGAACTCGTGCTCGGGAATCTCGACCAACTCGAACCCTCTGCCTCGCAGATATTCGACGAACGCAACCTCAAGCAGCGGCAAGTGGACGACGGCAAGATCACGATCAAGTGGGCTGATGAGCGACAGCAGGTGGAGACACTCTGCTGGCCCATGCCAGTACGGCAGACCAACCCGGAAAATGTCGATACCGTGTGGAGCAAGTATCTCGCCAAGCTGACGGATGCCTTCAGCGTTGGTCCGGTAGCCTTCTCCAACGGCCAGCGTCGTCTCATCGATCCAGAAGCAATCCCCACCCTCAAGCGTTCCGGGAGCCTCAATGCGGCCGGCAATTGGAATACCCAGGTCGGCCATCGATCTGGCAGCGAGGTCAGCTTCGCCGGCACGCAACGCCTTGCCGGGCCGGCAGATGATCGCACCTGCATCAATGAGCATCACCGGATCGTAGACGAAGAGCCCATCCTGCAGCGTCGCATCATCGATCTCGCCGGTAACGACCTCAACGCCCTCGGCCCGCAACAGGTCCCGAAACGCCTGATGCTCCTCAACTGCCTGCTGGTGGTGCATTGGCCGCAGATAGCCGAATTCCCGCCAGTCTGCCTCGGGGGCCGGCGGCACTGGTGGCATCACCAGAACGCGTTTCAGCGATCCATATGCTGTCTGCCCACCCCAACCGGAACTCGCCATGTTACCGCCTCCAGCCTGTTTCCCATCTCCGATGCTTGACAGCATACTGTATCGACCGGTACGGTTTTGGTGGATTCCGGCGAACGTTGATTGACTGGAAAGGTCGCGGGGATGGCAGTTGAGCAGACACTCCTTGGGCTGCTGGCGGGCCGGCCCCGGCATGGGTACGACCTTGCGCGAGAGTTTTCTGATGGAACGACTCTTGGCGACATCGTTCATCTCGAATCAGGGATGCTCTACGCACACCTGAAGAAACTCCAGAAAGAGGGCTGGGTCGCCGCCGAGATGGAGCCTCAGACTTCCCGGCCGCCACGGCGGATTTTCTCGCTGACCGATGAAGGTGAAGCCGAACTGGAACGTTGGCTCGCCGAACCAGTCAGCAAAACCCGCGACATCCGGCTCGACTTCCTGCTGAAGCTCTACACAGCGCGAACCCTGAACCCACAGCTTGCCGAGCAATTGATTCGCAGCCAGGGTGAGATCTTCGAAACCTTCGCCCAATCGTTGCGCAACCAGATCGACCACGAGGAAGACGATTTCCGCAAGCTCGTCCTCGAAATGCGTCTTGCCCAAAACCTCGCCCTCCTCAACTGGCTCCAGCACGCTGCCAGCCAATTGGTATCGGAGTAACGACGTCACTGAATTGCAGGTTTGGCATCACACCGAGCTTCCCCCACCGTCATTCCCCTACCGTCATCCCGAGCGAAGTCGAGGGACCTCGAGCCTCGAACCTTGACCTCACCTTGAAACATCCGACCCACGAGGTCCCTCGACTTCGCTCGGGATGACGGTAGAGGTTGGTCTGCGCCTGCCTGAACATTGAGGCGTTGCCGGCGGACGAATTGCAATGCGCCCCTACCCCTGCAGGGACGGCGCTAGTACGCGTTGTTGTCCCGGCGGAAGATGTGGAAGAGGGTTTTGATCATGATCTTCAGGTCGAACAGGATCGACCAGTTCTCGACGTAGTAAAGGTCGTAGAGGGTGCGCTCCTCGACCGAGGTGTCGCCACGCAGGCCGTTAACCTGCGCCCAGCCGGTGATTCCGGCCTTCTCGTGGTGGCGGGCCATGTAGGCCGGGATGACCAGACGGAACTGCTCGACGAAGAACGGGCGCTCCGGTCGGGGGCCAACGACGCTCATCTCACCAAAGAGCACATTGATAAACTGCGGCAACTCGTCGAGCGAATAGCGCCGCAGGAAACTCCCCAGCCGGCCGGGTCGAGGATCTCCGGCCGTTGTGAAGACAGGGCCACTGCCGGCTTCGGCGTCGACCGGCATCGAGCGAAACTTCAACAGATGGAACGATCGCCCATCCCGTCCGACCCGTTCCTGTGTGAAGAAGACCGGTCCCGGTGATGTGAGCTTGATCAGCATTGCGATCGCCAGCATCAACGGCGAAAGCGCCACCAGCACAAAGACGCTCACCGAAACATCCATCACCCGTTTGATCGCGCGATCCACCGGACGCAGACCAATCGACCGAACGCTCACCGTTGGCAGGCCGTTCAGGTCGCTAATGCTCAGGACATCGCTGGTCAGCAGCCGGAAGGTTTCCGGATAGACCCGGATCGCGACCGGTAGGTTGGTGACGGCAAAGACCATCTCGAGCACTTCATCGTGAGGCACGCCCGAGAGCGCAATGATGATCTCGTCGACCTGGTGCGATGCGACGATCTCGGCCAGGTTTCGGCTCATCCCGACGACCGGGACACCATCCATCTCCTGCAGCTCTTCGTCAAGGTTCCATGGACGATGACGAACAATGCCGACGACCTCGTAACCAAGCTGAGGGGAGCGGCGGATCTTGTCCAGCACCAGTTTGCCTGTGCTGGCCGCACCCACGATCAGCACCCGGTCTGCTGCAACACCGCGCGCCCGCAATGCGCCAACCACGCCGGTATGCACGAACCGGCCGGCGCTTACCCCGACAACGGCAAACATCCAGCCGTAGGCGACCATCTGGCGCGAGTAGATGAAATCCTCGCCAAGTAGCAATGACGACGTTGCAATGGCAATGACGAACCCTAGCGATATGTGCGTGACAATCCGGTAGGTCTC
>CAZRNC010000264.1:0-3395 GCA_964601285.1 uncultured Thermomicrobiales bacterium
ACCATCTTCGGGTCGATCAGGAGCATCTGGAGTTCATCCGGTGTGCGAGTCAGCAAGAACGTGGCGATGATGCTGTTGATACAGACACTCTTGCCCGATCCGGTCGCGCCGGCAATCAGGAGGTGCGGCATCCGGGTCAAATCAGCGATGATGTAGCGCCCGTTGACATCCCGGCCAAGCGGAACCGGTAGCTTGATATTGCCCTTCTGGAACGCCTCGGATTCCAGCACCTCACGCAAGCCAACTGTCGAGACTGTTTCGTTCGGAATCTCAATGCCAACCCGGGCCATTCCAGGTACCGGAGCCTCGATGCGGATCGAAGGCGCCGCCAGTGAAAGGGCAAGGTCGTTCTGCAGCTCGGTGATCCGGCGCACCTTGACACCCATGGCCGGCTCGAGCGCGAAGAGCGTCACCGCCGGGCCTGGGAATATCTCGCGAACGCTGGCTTCGACCTTGAAGGAGGAGAGCGTCTCTTCAATCCTGCGAGCCTTGATTTCAAGGCCGGCGGCATCCGGGTCGCTGTTCTTGTAGCGTTCGAGCATGGTCAGCTTCGGCAGACGCCAGGCCCGTTTGGCTGG
The DNA here is from genome assembly GCA_964601285.1 of uncultured Thermomicrobiales bacterium. Classification (GTDB taxonomy): domain Bacteria; phylum Chloroflexota; class Chloroflexia; order Thermomicrobiales; family CFX8; genus CAYWXR01. The sequence continues at coordinate 579 of CAZRNC010000264.1, forward strand.
GGATACCCCTTCAGCAGGTTCTGGTTCGGGAGCCGGCTCCGGAGGTTCGCTCTCGTTCTCTTTCTGCCTGGCCGGAAGGTTGATGAACGGACCTGGCTTGGGAGCAACAGGCTCTACCTCAACCGGTGCCACGACGGCAGTCGGAACGACAGCCGGCTCGTAGCGTGCTGTTCTGCTGATCCCGGCAAATGTCTCGACATCGGGCAATTCGACTTCGCTGTCAAACTCAACCGGGTAGTCCGGTGCTGGAGGGCGCCAGGTTATGCGTTGCCACGACTCACGAAGTGTGCGGACGTCGCTGCCGGTCACCATGAAGACTGCAATCAGGCCAACCGAGAAGAGCAGCACCCCTGCGCCAACCTCGCCAACGAGCGCCATCAGTCCTGAAGCGAGGCCCTTACCAACATACCCACCGCCAGTAGCGACCGGGTCACCCTGGGTTCCGAGAGCCAGAATACCCATGATCGAGAGCACTGCAAGCACTCCGCCTGCAGTCCGTCGCCAACGCTGTTCAGCCGGCTCTGCCCGCCAGATTTCGACGGCGACGATTGAGATGCCAACGGGAATGAGCAGCGCAGCCCGGCCGAAGAGCGCCGCCATGCCGTTGGTCATCCACTCCAGAACCGTGCCTTCGGCAAGGCCGACCAGCGGCAGCGCCAGAATGACAGCCAGGGTGAAGACCAGCAGCGCGGTGATCTCCTCGCGCAACCGTGTTGAAATCGACAGTCCCGGAATACTCCGGCGATTGTTCATGTCGTTCTCATGGCCGGAGTTGCCTTTCTCCGGAAGTGCCTTGACCCGTTTGGTCTTGTTGGTTGAACTTGTCCGGGTTGCTGCGCGTCCTGCCACGATCCCTCCGTACGTATTAACTGTACGTACACTCTACCGGGTTCGTGCCAGAGGGTCAAGGTTGGGCCTAGAAGAGCCGCATCTGTGCGGCATCGTCAGCGCCGGATTCCGCCTCTTCCCGCGTCTTCTGCCGGAACTCATCGAGTATCACCGGCAGTCGCGCCATGTCCGCCTTGATCGTCTCGCGCAGCGAAGGCTGGTGCAGCGCCGCAGCCGGGTGATACATCGGGACGATCACCCGATTCCCAACCTCGCGAGGTTCGCCGTGAATCCGTGAGATACGCTCGTTGGCAAACCATTTCGACATCGAGAACCGGCCAAGTGTGACGATCATCTTCGGGTCGATCGCATCGATCTGCCGCTCCAGGTGCATGGCACAAGCTGCAATTTCGTCTGGCAGTGGATCGCGATTGCCCGGTGGCCGGCACTTGACGACATTGGTCACAAAGACATCATCGCGGGTCCAGCCGATCGAGCCGAGCATTTCGTTCAGGAACTTGCCGGAATTGCCTACGAACGGCAGTCCCTGTTGATCCTCATGCATCCCCGGAGCCTCACCAATGAACAGCACTTCAGCGTTCGGGTTACCTGCGCCGGGAACTGCGTTGTTCCGCCCGCGACAAAGTTCGCAAAGCGTGCAATTCCGAATCTCTGCGGCGACTGCCGTCAACTGTTCTTCGCGATCCGTGGTCATCCAGTGATCTCCCCTGCCCTCAGGCTCTCAGTTCCCAACGATCATTCTACCGGTTCCGGATCGGCATCCGGTTGGAGTTCCGCCGGCACATCCAGGTCGACTTCAACGGCTTTCGAGACCAACGTCGCCGCCGTGGTTGCATCATCCCAGATCAGGATTCCCGGATACTCCGGATTGCGGTTCAGCCAGCGGGTCAGGATGACGGTCTCGTCGATCGAGTGGTGATCGAGCGCCAGCGCATCCTTGTTCGATTCTGCTCGCTCCCGGCTGCGTTCGAGTCGTGCAGCGACGAACGCAAGGTCTTCATCCTCTACGATGGTGAAGCTCGACCACTTCCTGCCACGGTGGAGATACCAGAGTTCCCGGCGATGCTCTCCGGCACCTGGCAGCACAAGCAGGACATGCTCCCGGTCTACCCACTTGCCGATTTCCGCTTGCTCCAGTGCCAGCCGATTGGCCTTGGCGATCTGATCCCGCAGCTTGCTCGCCTTCTCGAAATCCAGCGACCCGGCCGCGGCTTCCAGACGGCTGTGTAACCATGGATAGAGCGCACGGTCGTCGCCTTCCAGGAATTGCAGCACCAGATTGACATGGTCCCGGTACTCCTCGGGATCTGCCATTCCCATGCATGGGCCTGCACAGCGGCCAAGGCTCAACTCAATACACGGCGATCCGAGCGAACGCGCATTCTTGAACGAGCGCTTGCAGGTGCGAAGTGGCAGCGTGGCGTTGATCAGTTGCACCGCATCGCGGGCGCTTCCGGCTGACCTGAATGGTCCGAAATAGCGTGCGTCGTCCGGATGCCGGTCCTTGGTCATCGTCACTGTTGGCCAGCGGTTCGTAACGTCCACCTTGATGTAGGCGTACTGCTCGGCATTACGTTGGACCGTGTTGAATCGCGGCCGGTAGCGCCGGATCAGTTGCGACTCGAGCAGCAGCGCTTCCAGCTCAGTGCCGACGACCTCTATCTCGATTCGCTCAAGCGTTTCCAGCAGCCCATCCATCTTGCGGGTATAGCCGAGCGGCTGGGAATAATATGACGCGACCCGCTTGCGCAGATCCTTGGCTTTGCCGACATAGATGACCCGGTCATCCGCATCGCGCATGATGTAGACGCCCGGTGCGTGGGGAATCTCTTTCAACACTTCGGCATCGAGCAGCGAACGACCACGGCTGATCGGCCGGCCACTCGATCGTCGCTTTCGCTTTCTGGCGCTGATCTCGAGAATCGCCTCAAGACTGGTTATCCCTTGATCAGCAGCGATACCCATCAA
>CAZRNC010000264.1:3495-4705 GCA_964601285.1 uncultured Thermomicrobiales bacterium
ACAACAGTCGGGCCAATCGAACGAAACTCGGGCGCTGTTGCAACCATCGCATCGTCGATCCTGGTCAGCGAACGCACGTAATCAGGAATCTGGCGGCCGGGATTGAGCAACGTGCTCCAGACCAGCGGCTGAGCATCGCCGCTGTACCGGATCAGTGCAATCTCGATCATGCGGTGCTGGCGCGGTTTCAACCCGGTCGTCTCGACATCCAGCACAACGAAGTCTGTCGGCAGGTCTCCATGCTGGACAACCGGACGGGTCGACCACCAACCGTTCGGGAGCTTCGACACCCGGCCATCAGCCTGGAGAATATCGTTCAGAAGCGGTGCCCAGAGCTTGCGCGAGCCGGATACGCCAAAGACATGCGCCACCAGACGGGCATCGTCGATCGTGCCGCCGTGAGCGTCGATACAGGCGATCGCCCTGTCGATCAAATTCTGATAGTGTTCCGGCTCTGCATGCGGCGCGACTGACTCGCTCACGGTCCCCCTCGCCCTCCGTGACTTGACGTCAAGGAGTGCCAGTATAAATCAGAACAAGTGTACGTACCAGTGCGTTATACTTTTCTGAACGAGATGACGCCACCTAATGGAGACGGACCGAACACGTGGACGAGAACGCTGCTGCCTCTCGCATTCAGGCGCTCAGGGACCTCATCAATCGCTACAACCATGAGTATTATGTCTTGCAACAACCCTCGGTGCCGGACGCTGAATGGGACAAACTATTCCACGAACTGCGCGAACTTGAAGAGCAGTTTCCCGATCTGAGAAGCGCTGATTCCCCTACCCAGCAGGTCGGCGCTGCACCAGCGGCGGGGTTCTCCCAGGTTCGTCACGATCAGCCAATGCTCTCGCTCAGCAACGTCTTCAGCAGGGAAGGACTGGAAGAGTGGATCGCTCGTGTCCGCCGGTTTGCCGGCCGGGATGATCTCGAGTTTGCCGTCGAACCCAAGATTGACGGCGTCGCTTCGAGCATCCTCTACGCCAATGGCGAATTACGCCGTGGTGCAACCCGTGGGGACGGCGTCGTCGGCGAGGACGTTACCGCCAACATCAGGACGATTCGCGACGTCCCGGCACGCCTGCATGATGGAGACGACCTGCCGGCGACGCTGGAGGTGCGTGGCGAGGTCTACATGCGGCGCTCAGAATTCGACCTGATGAACCAGGAGCGCGAGGAAGCCGGCCTGCCGCGCTTTGCCAACCCG
>CAZRNC010000265.1:0-4690 GCA_964601285.1 uncultured Thermomicrobiales bacterium
CGGTTTCGAACCCGTCACTAAAGATGGTCGCGGCCGGCGGCGGCTCGTCTGGTGGAGGCTCGTCTGGTGGAGGTTCTTCGAAGAGCATGGTTGCAACCACCGGTGCGGATAGCTCCGACACGTTGCCGGCGGCATCCTGTGCATCCAGCGTGTAGGTATAAGCGATATCTGGCAGCACGCCAGCGTCGAACCAGGTAGCCACGGCTCCCGACACCTCGGCAATGATCGCCGCATCCCGATAGATGCGATAGGTTGTCACACCAACGTTGTCGAACGAGGCACTCCATGACAGGTCGATCCCGGTCACTCCGGTTGCGGTAGCGACCAGATCGGAAGGCGGCGTCGGTGGGAGAATGTCCAGAACATAGGGTGGCGGGTCCGGCTCGACCGATGGGTCGATGAAGCCATTACTCACCACGACGTCGTCGAAGGCGATGAGGTGTGTCCGTGCCGCGCTCTCGCCAAGCTGGATACGTCCAATGTCCACGGAGCCAAGCGATTCTGTCAGGCTCATCTGGTCGACACGGTTTCCGTCGTACCAGACTTCCGTCTCACTGGCTGTGCCGTTGATTCGCACCCGGATTTGCGCTTCGTGCCACTCGCCGGTCGAGATGTAGGTTGACGAGGCGACATTGCGACCGGCGACAACATTGCGATAGCCGAGCCGCCCGCTGCCCGAGATGTACAACCCCAGCAATGATCCTCCCTGCGCCGTGCGGAATTGCTGCAGGTAGGTTGTGTTGCTGGCGTAGGCACTGACGTAGAACCGGATCCGGTGGTATAGCTCGGGATACGGTTGGTCGAGTTGCCGGTAGGCGACGGCTGTTGCGTTGGTCACATTCGCCACTGCCGCGTAGAAACCGGAATGTACAAACTGCCCCTGAACGGCGAACCCGTTGACCGTTGTCCACATCGCCATATCCCCGGTTTCGAACCCATCGGTGAACAGGATCACCGGTGGAGGCGGTGGCTGGTCATCCACCGGGGTCACTGCAACGGCAGCATCGCCCGGTTCCGACTCGTTGCCCGCTGCATCAAATGCGCACACCACGTAGCTGTAGGTCGATTCAGGTGCGGTCGTCTCATCAAGGTATTGGAGTGTGTCACCTGAAACCGTGGCGAGTTCCAGGTCGTCCCGGTAGACGCGGTATCCGGTGACGCCGACGTTGTCGGAAGACGCTTCCCAGGTGAGGTCAACGCTGTACGGCCCCTGGACGTTTGCCACCAGGTTTGCCGGCGCAGTGGGAGCTTCGATGTCTACAGGTGAGATGTCGCTAAAGTCGTAGGTCACCACGTCGAATGTCTGGCCGAGTGAGTTGATCGGGGTGACCGTCACCGTGCGCCCATTCACCGAGACCAGCAGGAAGTGGTGTACCTCGTCGGGTGAGTTTGGCCGGGCCGCACCACAGGCGCTCCCCTTGCCGGCACCATTGTTGGATGAATACGACCAGCCGAGCGCGTAAGCCGTGGTAACACCGCACCCGGAAGAACCAATCGGGCCGAGCCTCGCTCCGCCACCACCGGTGACGTAACTGACCAGTCCTTGCTCATGCGGCTTGAGATTGCGCTGGTACATGTGGGTATGGCCGTTGAATGCGATGGCGACGCCGTGGCTCGCCAGCAGACCTTCCAGGCTGTCGGCTCCTCGAAGATACACGTCGGCAATTGGCTTGCCGTCGGAATACATTGGATAGTGAAAGAAGGCCAGTTTGAGCAGGTGAGGGTGCTGCTCCAGGTCGTTCTTTACCCAGTTGTATTGCTCGCTCTCCTGCGTCCAATGGTAGTCGTAGTCATTCTTGTAGGCATCGGCGGTCCCGGAGTTGCTGTCTTGCCAAACTGTCTGCAGCAGGTAGAAGCGCACATTTCCCGCGGTGAAGGCGTACCAGGTTTGCGGGTATTCGACGGCGTTTGTGCCGTTCAGGCAGCAGTACATCGCCCGCGCATAGCGGCCACCCGACTGGGAGACGGCCCGGCCCTGCGGCCAGTTCAGCAGGTGTGGATGATGCGAAGCGCCGCTGCCGAATCCATGGTTTCCAATGGTAGGGAAGATCGGAATCGACGCTCCGGGCCGTGCCCAGAAATCCGGACCGAACGTGCCGCTGATTTGTGCCCCGACAGTGTAGAGATCGCCATAGTTGTTCTGCGATCCTGAATGGTTGCCGTTGTCGCCGGTTGTCACCGCGAAACGTGGGTTCGCGGCCAGCACCTGGGCCATCAGGTTCGCCTGGGCCGGGTGGGTTCCGTCTGCTTCGTACACCGATGCCCAGTCGCCGAACACAGCGAACGTGAACGGTTGCCCGTCGCCGGCGGCAATCTGGCTCCGGAATGCTGGTGAGACATCGGTACCGAGCAGGTCGATACCCGGATTTGTACCCAGAATGACCCGGTAGCGATAGACGGTATCTGGCGCCAACCCGGCAAGTTCGGCCTTCCACTGGTAGACGGGTACGGAGTTCACCGTTATCGAGACACGGGTTGCGGTCGTCACCTGATCCAGCACGAACGTGCCATCGCCCGCTTCCTGACCCCAAATCACCGATGCCTTCGTTTGGGAGCGGTCAGTTGCCCAGTTGATCGTGGCATACGACGAGACCACATCGGTGAGGTACGGATAGCGGCGAAGTTGCGGAAGGTATCCACCAAATGAGGTAGACGCCGCCGCCGAAGACGAACCTCCGAGCAGGTCGGAAACAGGGCCGGGAACGAGGTGTCCGACACCAGCAGCGATTGCCGCGCCACCGCCCTTCAGGACAGTACGCCGGCTGACCTTGCGATCCGACGGTTTGCGTCGCTTCGCAACCTTTGGGGTCATCTGTCGCTGTTTCGATGTCTTGTTCCGGAACCCTGCCACTTCATGCTCCCTACGGTTCGTGTTCGTTTCGAGCGCCACGACGTGCGACGACGATGAGACTTCCGACAGCGATACCTCCGATCAACCCGAGCATGAGCACCCGTGGCTCATTGATCGAGAGGATGTTCGGCCCTGGATCGGGCCCGGCAATGTCTTCCGATGCAAAGAATGGAACATCAGGAACCCTGGCCCCACGGATGTCGGCAAGCACTCGCAGCGCTGTCGCGCCGTACTCAACGCTGGGTTCGATGTGTGAGTTTTCGCTGAATTCGTTCCAACTGATGACGCCGATCATGTCAGGATTTGATTGCGCAGCGACGTTGAATTGCTGGCGCAGGGTCTTTCCTGCCTTGCGTTTGACTACCTGGGTCCCCCCTAGCAGCCGTGCGTCGAACCCCGGTGCAGCCGGCGCAATCCAGAACCCCCCGGTCTCGTGGACGGCCGCCGACATCGCGTCGAGCTTTTCCTGATAGCCGAGGAACGTGTCCGGGTTGACGCTTGACCAGTAGTAGGCGTTACCCTCGACCGACTCCTGGAGTCGCTGGTAGCCGCGGACATTCCGTTCCGACGCCAGGATCATCAGGCTCTCACGGCGCGGAACCGCCACCGCATCGATAGCACCGGCGCTGAACTCCCACGTCCCCGACCAGATGACGATTGGCCGGGAATACATGTCGAATGCCGGGCTGGCAGCAAAGCGTTCGATGAAATCGTCGAGGTCACTCGCGATCTGCTCCACATCGAGCGGCCGGCGCTCGAAATCCAGCCCCTGATAGATGACCGCGAGCTTGAAATCCTCTTCCTCGGCGATGCTGATGAGTTGCCCGAGCCGGGCATTCAGGACATCGGTGCTCTTCCAACTGACGATGAACCCATCAATGCCGGCACGCTTTGCCAGCCGGATATGCTCTCGCATGATCCCCGGGTCGTCGCTCGAGTAGCGCCCAAGCAAGGGGTAGTCGGTCTTTGCGCGGTCCCAGGAACCGGGCGTAAACCAGATGTAGTAGTAGGCAAACACCGGTGTCGGATCGTTCGCGGCCCTGGCCCCGGCTCCTGAAACCGGGAGCATCATGAGCGCCATCACCAGAACCACCCCGGAACGCAGCAGGTTGGCAGTGAAACGCGGCATGGCGGCTACGATCCCTCCGGCAGCGCGAAGAGGTCGGAGCCGAGCGGTACGTGACGGATGGAACCGGGTACGTTCGGCAGGTACTCCAACCGTGCCCGCTGGAAGTACTGCACGGTCCAGCCACTATCCGGGTTGACGAAACGTTCACTGATCGGATAGCCAAACAGGGCGAGTGATTCGCGGTAGGAAACACCACGGTCCCCAAAGTCGAGCCCGTGCGCCATCCAGTAGTCCAGAACCGGCCCGCAAACGTCGGTTGCGGTGATCTCGAAGTGGTGGCAGGTTTCTGCGCCGCGTCCATCTACCGGTTGAACGGCCAACGCAGACAGGTCGGAGCCGGCCAGGCCTTGCCTGCGGGCGTCGATCGTCCCCAACAGCCGGAGCTGGATCTGGTCTTCGACCTTCTGGCGCCGCGGATGGTGCTCAAGCAGGACATATTCGAACGCTTGCGACACATACCCGGTGCTCGAATCGAAGAAGACGCCGGTCACCGGTGCGCCGAGCACCGCAACGCCACCATTGGTGGTCCAGAACCCTTCAAACAACCGGTCAACTTCAGGCTCACCGGGGCGGGCGATAGCGCGTTGGGTGATCTTTACCGCCGGTGCCACTGCCGGAACCTGCCCGGTGGATGCAAGAGCCACGGCATCCCGGGTCTGCTCAACCGGTGGGCTGCCAGCGGGTTGACCTGCTTCCTGGCGAGCTTCGCT
>CAZRNC010000266.1:0-4683 GCA_964601285.1 uncultured Thermomicrobiales bacterium
CCCTTCATCAACGCTGATGGACGGGCGGCTTTCCCTATGAGCCATATCCCAGGGAGTCAACGTTTCCAGGCGGTCGTCGCCGTTCATCTATTCCTGTTGCGTGCTGACGAGATTCTGCTTTCCCGGCGCTACAACACCGGCTATGCCGACGGTTGCTACAGCGTGATCGCCGGTCACCTGGACGGAGGCGAGCCGCTCAAGTCGGCGATGATCCGGGAGGCCCGTGAGGAGACCGGCATAGACATCGTGCCAGACGATCTTCAGCCCGTCGGTGTTATGCACCGGCGCGAAGGCGATGAGCGTATCGACTTTTTCTTTACTGCTACCCACTGGATCGGTGAGCTCCGTAACCTGGAGCCGGACAAGTGCGATGACCTGCATTGGTTCCCGCTAGATGCATTGCCGGAGAACGTCGTCCCATATGTCCGTTGCGCCATTGACAACCACCTGGCAGGGCGGTGGCTCGATAGTTTCGGTTGGTAGACTACCGGGGCAGATTGTCGCGCACAGCGACGCCACGAAGGAGGAGCAATGCCCCGGTTTTCCGCGAACATTTCTTTGATGTACACCGAGTTTCCGGTCGCTGAGCGCTTCGAACAGGTTGCGGCCTCCGGATTTCGGGCAATAGAGTTCCTGTATCCGCAAGACGACGATCTGGCTGAAATGCGCGCCGCGCTCGACCGCACAGGTCTGACGCTCCTGCAAATCAATGCTCCCAGGGCCCGTGCCAATGATGGCCGGGTTGGCGCGAATGATCCCCGCCGTCGTGACGAATATCGCAGCGATATGGACCGTTCGTTCGAGATAGCCGCGTATCTCGGAGCGTCACAGATGCACTGTACTTCCGGTGCGACACTGCCCGATGTGGACCCGGATGTGCAATGGGGGACGTTGGTCGAGAACATGGTCTGGGTGGCGGAGCGGGCAGCTTCGCTTGACATCACACCGATGATCGAGCCGCTGAACACGTACGACAATCCCGCTTACATGGTGCCGACGACGACGACAGCGGTTCGGTTGATTGATGAGACTGGCCAACCGAATCTGCGCCTGCAATATGATCTCTATCACTCGCAGCGCATGGAGGGAAATCACACCGACAACCTGACGCACCTCCTACCTCGTATCGCCAACATCCAGGTCTCCGAAACGCCCGGCCGGCGCGCTCTTGGGGACGGGGAGTTGAACCTGCCCTATTTCTTCCGCCTGCTCGACCGCCTCGGCTATGCTGGCTGGGTCGGTGTCGGCTACCTGACTGATCCCCCGACCGACGCATCCCTCGCCTGGCTGCGATCATCTGGCTTCTGGGAGCAGTAACCGCCATCACACCGTAGTGTTGTGGGTCAGAGTGGTTGGCTCAGTAGTGTGACCAGCCTATCGTGTCATGCTGCCCTCGACCGTTGTAGGACACCATGGTGAAGGTTGAACGGTTGATTCGCTCGCGAGAGCAGACCAAGCTATGCCTGTCATCCTGAGCGAAGTCGAAGGATCTCGAGCCACGGATCTTTCCAGGTGCCGTCAAGATTCGAGGGTCGAGATCCTTCGACTTCGCTCAGGATGACAAACACACCGGCATGTCCACGCCAACACCGGAAGTAGTTCGCGCAGCCGGACGCATGCGATATGCCCTTACAGGGTTGCGAAATTGCCGATTGGCACCGACGTTCGCACAAACGAAAAACCCCCGGTCCGACATCGTTGTCGGACCGGGGGTTTCTTGCATCTAAGTGCCTACTTCTGGTTGTGGTACATCCGCATGGTCAGTGGGGCGAAGACTGCTACGAGGATGGCGCAGCAGAGGAGCACCCAGCCGATGTCGCCGGCGGATGGGTCGCCGGCCATCAGTCCGCGGACGGCTGTCACCAGCAGGCCGATCGGGTTAACGCTGACGAACGACTGCAGCCAGGAAGGCATCGTTGCCGGGTCGACGAAGATGTTGCTGGCGAAGGTGAGCGGGAAGAGCACCAGCATGCTCATCATCATCACCGAGTTCGGTGTCTGCATGATCAGCCCGAACATCGTCCAGATCCAGCCGAGGCTGAAGGCGAACAGCAGCAACAGCGCCACCGAGAGCAAGATACCGACAATGCCACCATCCGGGCGGAAGCCAAGGATCAGCCCAAGAACGATCACCATCGTCGAGGCCAGGGTAAAGCGCACAGCATCACCGAGTAGTGCCCCGACCAGCGGCGCCGGCCGCCAGATCGGCAGCGAACGGAACCGGTCGAAGGTGCCCTTCGAGATGTCGGTGTTCAACGACACTCCCGTGTACATCGTGATGAAGACGACCGTCTGTACCAGAATACCGGGAATCAGGAACTGGACATACTCCTGGGTCGAGCCGGCCAGCGCACCACCGAACAAGTAGGTGAACATGAGGGTAAACATGATCGGGAAGGCTGTCACATCGAACAGCTGCTCCGGAACATGCTTGATCTTGAGCAGCGCCCGCCAGCCGAACATCAGCGAGACGGCCAGGCCGTTTGGCCGGGTCGGACGCTCTTTCGCCGAGAGTGCGGCCTTGCGAACGTTTTCGATTGATAGCGCCTGGGAATGGGATTCGGCGATCATGCTGCATCCTCCATCTCGTCATCATCCTCGACCGGCTTTCCGGTCAGTGCCAGGAAGACCTCGTCCAGACTTGGTTGTCCCAGCGAGAACCCGGTGACATCAATCCCCGCGCCGGCCAACTGGCCCAGCGAACGGGCGACGATTTCGGCATCAGAAACTCGCGCTGAGAGGCCTGCCGGGTCGGATTCCAGATGCACCGGAACGCCAAGCGTGTTGCTGAGCAGCGTGTGAGCGACCGGACGCTGGTCGGGATCGCTGAGACGGACATGGAGCGAACCGGCGCCGACCGACGATTTGATTTCGCTGATGCTGCCGTTGGCAATCACCTTGCCATGGTCGATGATCGCGATCCTGTCGGCCAGCTGGTCCGCTTCGTCGAGATACTGGGTGGTCAGTAGCACGGTCGTGCCATCGGAAACCAGGGTGCGGATGATGTCCCAAACCTGGTTGCGACTGCGCGGGTCAAGCCCGGTTGTCGGCTCATCCAGAAAGAGCAGATCCGGGGTCACGACAATGCTGGAAGCGATATCCAGCCGCCGGCGCATACCACCGGAGTAGGTCTTTACCTGACGGTTGCCGGCTTCGGCAAGGTCAAACGCATCCAGCAACTCACTGGCACGTGCCTGAGCCTGCTTACGGTTATATCCGAGCACACGGGCCAGCAGGACCAGGTTCTCCTGGCCGGTGAGGTCTTCATCTACCGAGGCGAACTGACCGGTGAGGCTTACCCGGGAACGGACGTCGTCGGCCTCACGGACAAGGTCGTGACCCAGAATACGGGCCGTGCCGCCGTCGGGCTGGAGCAGGGTGGCCAGCATTCTGACGGTGGTCGTCTTGCCGGCGCCGTTCGGCCCCAACATGCCGTAGACAGTGCCGGAACGGACCGCCAGGTCCACACCGTCGACGGCACGGGTCTTGCCAAATACCTTAACCAGACCTTCGGCCTCGATGGCGAATTCCGGTTGAATTGATCGTGACATTCTCTGTCCTTTCTCAGGTCGGTGAGTTTACCCCCGGCATCGTCGCCGGCGCCTATTGCCGCGTTGCTAACCCTCTCTTTCGACGAGACATGATACTGTACGTACAATAGAACATGTGTTCGTTTGTGTCAAGAGGTCACCATCGACCTCCTGACCGGTTCGACAACCGCGCACCTCATCGTGCTGACACCAGGTAGTCGTCCGGCAGGGCGTGAAATCGACACATTCCGACACCGGAGTTCCAAACTGCCTGGCAACGAACAGTTTGCCGCAAGCCCACGCTGGCGGGATCCGCAGGATTGCGTAGATTTGCGAGCAGTGTCGTAGCTTGCCAAACCGGGGATTTCGATACCAGGTTGATATGCTTAACTACTGCTCAGAAAGCGGAAAGGTCTGTCATCAATGTTGATCAAAGGGCGCGAAGACTTGAAACCCATGACTCGCGAAGAGTTGGTGGATGAACTCTTGAGCCAACGTGCCGTCTTGCAATCATTTGCGAATAATCGCGCAATGTTAATGCAAGAGGTGCGAGCATACGAGAAGAAATACAATCGTTCCTCAGAGGACGTTCACGCGGCAATCGATCGAGGAGAGCTCGAAGAGACCAACGAGATTGCCGACTGGTTGATTGCCTATGAGTCGCTCAAGGGGCTGAACGCTGACTGAAGAGCCGCTAACTGGGGATCCGCACGGCTGGAATAGCTTTGATCACTATCTCCAGATTCACCATTCCCATATGGATGACCTTCGCGAGTACTTCATCGAAAGCGATGATGAACTGCTGATGTGGTGGATCGACCAGAACCACCTCCATATGGAAGGCAGAATCTATTGTCGGTATGGAATTTACGTCGATATCAAGAAGACCATCCTGGTAAATGCCGATAATCAGGCGCGAACAGTTCGGTACAAGTATCAAGCCTGTCTCAACGATGCAGTCCCGGTTGAAATTGTCCGATACGACAACGCTCATCCGCATGAAGGTCATCCAGACGCTCATCACAAACACATCAATGATCCGGTAACCGGGAAGCCTCTTGCTGGATCACCGTTCTGGGTTGGGCGGCACGGCTGGCCGACATTGCGGCAGTTTATGGATGAAGTTCACGATTGGTATCACGAAACCGGCGGC
>CAZRNC010000267.1:0-4644 GCA_964601285.1 uncultured Thermomicrobiales bacterium
GGGTATAGCCCGGCATGATCGCGTCGGAATGGGCATCACCAAGATCGAGCATCGCCGTCGCGGCGTCCAGCAACGCGTCGCCCAGTTCAGCCAGCGCCTCGCGCGCCCAGAGCCGGACATCCAGCGCGACCTGGTCGTTACGGCTGCGGGCAGTGTGCAGCCGGCCGGCAGGTGTGCCGATCAACTCAGTCAGCCGGCGTTCGACGGCCATATGGATGTCTTCATCCGACAGGCGGAAATCAAACTCGCCGGCCTCGATTTCAGCGAGCACCGCCTTGAGACCTTCAGCGATCGCCAGCGAATCTTCCCTGCTGATAATCCCCTGCTGGCCCAGCATCAAGGCGTGGGCAACCGAGCCGGTGATATCCTGCCGGGCCATCCGGCGGTCAAACGGCAACGATGCATTCAGGGCGTCAACCAGTTCGTGCGTCTGGCCGGCAAACCGCCCACCCCAGAGTTTCGCCTGTCCGTCGGTCTCAGTCATTCGCGTACGTGTTCCTGTCGTTCGTTCTCAGGGGCTATCGCCCCCGGCATTATCAATCAGAAGCAATCAGGTTGGTTTGTCATCCCGACGAAGGAGGGATCCGTAACCCCCAAAAGAGAGACGGATCCCTCCTTCGTCGGGATGACAGTCTAGGCCGGTTCTCCCGAAGTTAGCCTTCGTCGGGATAGCAATCAAACGATGTCAGTCCCCAACCGGTGCCGGCAACGGTTGGGAAATCTCGACGATGGGCTGGCCGAGCGGGTCAACCGGTATTGCACCGTCATCCAGCGCCTCTTCCGGCAGCACACCATCACGCACTGCAACCCGCTTGAAGGCAGCAATCGCTACCTCGAGCATGCCGTCGTCCGGCTCACGGGTGGTCACCCGCTGGAGCACCAGACCCGGCTTTAGGATGATCTTCATAAAGATGTTCTCGGCATGGGCCGCGCCGAAGCGGATCACTTCATAGCCAATGGCCGCGATCACCGGAACCAGGAAGATGCGCGATGCCACCCGCCAGATCCATGGCGGACGCCCCAGCAGGGCAAAGACGAAGACCGAAATGACAACTACCAGCAATAGGAACCCGGTTCCGCAGCGAACATGCTCAAGCACACGGGTGCGGACGTTCTCCACGTTCAGCTTCAGCCCGGCTTCCCAGGCGTTGATCGTCTTGTGTTCAGCCCCGTGATAGGCAAATACACGCCGGATGTCATCCATCTTCGCGATCAGGGTCAGATAGCCCAGCAGCACGATCAGCCGCAGCGCACCCTCGATCAGGTTGCTCACCAGATCCGACTCGATCCAGCGATCGAGGAATCCGATAACCGCCAGCGGCAGGACAAAGAAGAGCGCAATCGAGAAGAGCAGTGAAAGGCCAACGGTCAGCCAGAGGAACGGACCGGTCAGCAATGCCGGCTCTTCGGCCTCACCATCGTCATCCAGGACCTCTTCGGTGAGTCCGACATTGGCAGAAAAAATCAGTGAGCGCATGCCTAGCAACAACGTATCCCAAAGGACGACAGCGCCACGGATAAACGGCCAGTTGCGAACCCGTCGCAACACCGGGCCGGGGTTGAGTTCCTCTTCATAGAAAACAATCGAACCATCAGGAGCACGGACAGCCACACAGATCGTGGAACGGCCACGCATCATGACCCCTTCCATGACTGCCTGACCACCATAGTAATACGGTTTTGACATGCGCAATGAACTCCTTTGGCCGCAGGATTGCTGGCAGGACGTACCGGCGAGTCCGGTCAAAATGCTTCAACGATTCTAACACCCGACCGTTGTCGCTCACGCACTACACGTAAAGCCGGGGCGATGCTATGCTCTTCGGTAACATTGAGCCGTTCCGGAGGGGGAACGGCACTCTCGGTTCCAGCATGAAAGAGGCGTCGCCATGGCGGTTGAACCGCTTATCTATGACCTTGGCAAACCGGGCCGCACCGGCACCACCGTCCCGGCCGTTGATGTCCCGACAACCGACGTTCCGGCCGAGCTTGTTCGTGACGAACTTGGGCTTCCCGAAGTGAGCGAGATCGACGTCATCCGCCACTACACCCGGCTCTCGCAGTTGAACCACGCGATCGACATCAACTTCTACCCGCTCGGTTCCTGCACGATGAAGTACAACCCGAAGATCAACGAGATCGTCGCCCGCCTGCCCGGCTATGGCGCGATTCATCCGCTCCAGGATCCGTCCACCGTTCAGGGCGCACTGGAGTTAATGTACGACCTGCAAGGCTATCTCGCAGAAATCTCCGGTTTCGGCGCAGTCACCCTGCAGCCGGCTGCCGGCGCGCACGGTGAACTGACCGGTGTGCTGATCGCCCGCGCCTACCATGCCGAGCGAGGCGAATCACACCGCGACACCGTCATCGTCCCGGACTCGGCCCACGGAACCAACCCGGCAACCGCAGCCATGGCCGGCTACAAGGTCGCGACCGTCCCGTCGGACGACCGCGGCAACGTCGACCTGGCGGCGCTCAAGGAGATGGTTGGCCCGAACACTGCCGCGCTGATGATTACCAACCCGAGCACCCTCGGCCTCTGGGACGAGAACATCCGCGACGTGGTCGAAACCGTCCACCAGGCCGGCGGTCTGGTCTACAACGACGGCGCAAACTTCAACGCGATCCTCGGCATCGTCCGGCCGGGCGATATCGATATCGACATCATGCACTTCAACCTGCACAAGACCTTCTCGACACCGCACGGCGGTGGTGGTCCAGGCTCCGGCCCGGTCGGAGTCCGCTCCGAACTGGCCAAGTACCTGCCGGCACCGATGATTACGAAGAACGACGATGGAACCTACGGCTATCACGATCCCGAGCAATCCGTCGGCAAGATTCATTCCTTCTTTGGCAACTTCGGCATGCACGTCCGCGCCTACACCTATATCCGGATGCACGGCGCAGCGGGACTGCGGCTGGTCAGCGAAGACGCAGTGCTGGCGGCGAACTATTTGCTAGCCAACCTGCGTGACGAATACGACGTCCACTACGACCGCACCTGCATGCACGAGTTTGTGTTGAACCTCACCCGCCAACGACGCGATTACGGCGTTCGCACGCTCGACCTTGCCAAGCGGCTGCTTGACTTTGGCGTCCATCCGCCGACGACCTATTTCCCGCTTGTCGTCCCGGAAGCGCTGATGATCGAGCCAACCGAAACCGAAAGCAAGGAGACGCTCGACTACTTCATCGATGCCATGCTCCAGATCGCTGAAGAAGCCAAAACCAACCCGGAAATTGTAACGACCGCGCCGCACAACACCGAGTTCAAGCGTTTCGACGAGGCCGGTGCAAACCGCAACCTCAACCTGCGCTGGCTCCCGGAACATTCCGAAGAGAAGGAAGCCGCGGACTAACGTCCAGCGTTTCGCAGCAAGCAAAGCCCGGTGCAGTTTGCACCGGGCTTTGCTGTTGTGCCCGGGCGCTGGCTGACTTGTGTATCGTGCCCCCCCGCAGGGGTAGCGGCGCATTGCATGCGTCTGCGTGCAACGCCACGACAGCGCAATCCGGAGCAACCCAGTTCATCAGTCATCCTGAGCGAAGCCGAAGGATCTCGAGCCACGGATCTTTATGGGTGAAGTCAAGCCCCGAGGCTCGAGGTCCCTCGACTTCGCTCGGGATGACGGGTTACGCTGGGCTGCACAGACCAAAAACTGCGAGGTATCCAACCGCGGACGCATGCAATGCGCCCCTACCCCTGCGGGGGAGTGCGGTGCAGCCCCCTGTTTGCGACATTCATCGGATGCCCGGGTTGGAGAAATAGGGGAAGATAGTATCAACACATACGTCGACCCTGGAGAGGAACTTCCACCATGACCCTTCCACGTCTCTTTGTCGCAACCGGTGACGCCATCGCCCGCATCGACTTCGACGACGACCAGCCAACGATCACGATGAGCCTTGAGGAGAGCGGCGCACAGAGTGTCGCCGTTGATCCGACCAATCCGGACCGGGTCTTCGCCGGCACGTTTGACCACGGCGTCTTCCGCTCAATGGATGGTGGCGCAAACTGGACCGCCGTTGGCGAGGACATCCCTCACAAGCGCATCCCGTCGATCGCCATCTCGCCGAGCCACTCCGAAAATGGCATGCAGGTCGTCTACGCCGGCACCGAGCCGAGCAATCTCTACCGGTCGGATGACAATGGGGATACATGGACCGGATTTCCGAAACTACCGGAGCTTCCATCTGCTCCGACCTGGTCGTTTCCGCCACGCCCCTGGACCAGCCATGTCCGCTGGATCACCCTGAGCCACCACGACCCGAAACTCCTGTTTGCCGGCATCGAATTGGGCGGCGTTATGCGTTCCCTTGATGGCGGTGAAACCTGGGAAGACCGTAAACCCGGCTCGCAGCATGACTCCCACGCCATCGCCACACATCCGGTTGATCCAACCCGTGTCTACGAGGCCGCCGGTGGCGGAGTTGCGATTTCGCTCGATGCCGGCGACACCTGGCAACCGGCCGATGACGGGATGGACCGCCACTACGCCTGGGGGCTGGCCGTCGATCCGGTCGATCCGAACCTCTGGTACGTCTCGGCGTCGCACAGCGCACGCTATGCTCACCGTGACGAGGGCAATGCGGCCGGCAAGATCTTCCGCAGCGATGACGGCCACACCTGGCAGGAGCTGGTGGTGA
>CAZRNC010000268.1:0-4637 GCA_964601285.1 uncultured Thermomicrobiales bacterium
CTACTCCTGGTCGTCCTCGTAGCGGTCGCCGAGGGCGATTTCCCATTCGAGATAGTCGATCATGTCCTGGCGGTTGCGGGCGAGAGGACCGCGGCGATCGAGCATGCCGACATCATCTTTCGCCTCGCGGAGGCTGACATCTGCGCCATCCAACCCCTGGGTGACCTCTGCACCCGATGCCTGCCAGGTTGGCATGCCGCCGGCAAGGTGCCGGACATTGGTGAAGCCCATCTCTTTCAACGTCTCGCCGGCGAGCGCTGAGCGTGCTCCGAGGGCACAGACAGTGATAATTGGTTGATCTCCCGGTTGGGCGTGCGCCAGAATCCGGCGTTCGATGTCGCCCCGGCTGGCCCAGACTGCGCCGGGAATGTGACCCAGCGCGTAGTCGCCGCTGCCACGGACATCGACCACCAGCGGTGGATTGTCGCCGGCCAGTACCTCTGCAAGTTCACCGGCACCCATCGCCGGCACTGCTTCCTCGGCAGCTTCCAAACCGGGAACGACGCGCGGCGGGTCCTCAGTTACCAGCTCACGTCCGGCAGCCGTCCAGCCTGCGACCCCGCCTTCAAGCACCACAACATTCGGATAACCGATCTGTTTCGCCACTGAACCGGCAATCCGCGCACGGATATCACTTCCGGAAATCATGACGACCGGCGCCTGGTTTACCGCGACCAGTTCATCCGCTTCCAGCGCAATCTGGCCGGACGGGATGTTGTGGACACCGGGGATGTATCCTGTGGCGAACTCCTCCGGCAGCCGGACATCGAGTGCGTAGTGCAATGTGCCGTTCTCGCGCCAGGCGTTGAACTCGTCGAGGGAAATCGTCCCCACGTTATCCTCGGCAGCGGCGCGCGCCGCAAACTCCTCGACCGCCTCACGTGCGGTTCCGGACGCCGGGAACGGGACATCCGGTCCGGGGCCACGCTCCAGCTCGTGGCCGGCCATATGCCAGGCCATCGTGCCATTTTCGAGCGCATACACCCGATCGTGGATACCCATCCGGATCAGCACATCCGCGCCAAGGATGCTCCGGGTTCGCCCGGCACAGTTCACGACAACGGTCGCATCTTTGTTCTCCGGTGCTTCCAGCAACGTCAGGATCCGGGATGGCAATTCACCACCGGGGACGGTGTACGCACCGGGAAGGTGGGAGCGTTCGTACTCAACCTGGGTTCGTGAATCGAGGACGATGACGTTTTCGCCGGCCGCTCGCCGGGCAACGACGTCATCCGGGGTGAGATGCGGCGTCTCCTTCTGGACGGCGATCCGCTCGCCGTAGTCCTTACCGGGCACGTTCGTACCGTAATCACAGCGATAGCCGGCATCGGACCAGGCGTTCAGGCCGCCTTCCAGCACCCGGACATCCTGATAGCCGAGAGATTCGAGCTTGCCAGCAGCGAGTTCAGCCCGGTGGCCATCAATGTCGTAGGTGATGACCGGGACTGTCTTGTCTGGCAGACGGGAGCCTGCGAGCATTTCAATCAGGCCCCGCGGCATCGGCACTGCTCTGAATATATGCTTCTGGACGAACTCACCCTTCTCGCGAACATCGAGCAGCGCATGAGGAATCTGCTCCTCACGCAGCCGGTTCAGTTCCTGTACGGCTATTGTTGACGTCACGGATCCTCCTGTTTTCCCTGTTCACCTGCGGATTACGGTGTGTTAGGGTTTAGGATAGCCCAGAACGCCAATGCCGCAAGCGATAATCCTGCGGCCAGCCGGGAAAGGAAGGTCAACCTATGGCCATCGAAACTGCCAACGTAACGCTTGATCGCTTTGCAAATGAGCTAGATCGCGTTGTACGGGCTAACACCAATGGTACAGTCAATGGCGCCGCCATCGTCCAGGAGATCTTGCCAGCATTCAGCGAATTGCTCTCCGACATGAGCTGGCTCGACGAGAAGTACATGGTTCCCCGGGAAAACCGCACCGGCAGCGCGATGCTCGCCAAAGCACCGGACAACGCCTGGACCATTGTCTCAACCTGCTTCTGGCCGGACTACAGCACCGGGGTCCACGATCACCTGGTCTGGGGACTGGTAGGAGTCTGGCAGGGTGAAGAGTACGAAGAGCGCTACCTGCGGACCGACGATGGATCGAAGCCAGGCTACGCAAAGATGGAGCGGGTCGGAGCTGCTTCCAACTTGCCAGGCGAAATCAGCGTGCTCGTCCCACCGGATGAGGATTACCACCTGATCCACAACAAGCTTGATGTCCCTTCCTACTCGATTCACATCTACGGCGGCTCACTTGATGGCGTGTTGCGGAACTCGTATGACCTGGAAACCGGCGAAATCAAGGGTTTCCGCTCCAACTATCAGGTCATCTGCTAGACGGTTCTTTTCGTCATCTCGAGCGTTCCCCTGCGTCATCCATCGACTTCGCTCGGGATGACGCAGGGGAACGCTCGAGATGATGGATTTATCCAGCTACCGAACCGCAAAAGGCACGGAAAAGGACACCTGACGGATGATCGACACCACCGTTACCAACGGCCGCTTTGTCGGGATCAACGGCGTGGCAGAGCAGGCCATATCGATCCACGAGGGCGTGGTGCTCGATGCTCCGGAGTTCGATCAGGTTTGGCGGACAATTGAGGCATCCGGTCATCTGGTGTTCCCCGGACTGATTCAGCCCGGTACCCTGGACGGAGAGACCCCTCTTCAACTCGCCCGCAACGGTACGACAACGGTCATCCTGTCACAGATGGCTGAGCACGCGTCTTCCATCGACCATCTGGTTTCCGATGGGAATGCGAACGTCGTCAAGGCCGGAGACCCGGGTGCGGTGAACGCTGCCCGGCTCAGCACGTGCATGCTCGAGATTCCCGCTACCCTGCTCAACGAGCCGGACTGGCTCGCAATTGCGAACGATGAGACGGTTCCGGTTCATATCACCCATGGTGGAGACCCTGCGTTTCCATTGCTGCAGTATCTCTATCACCAGACAGGCATGTCGCCGACACGAATTGCGGCAGTCACCTCACGGATTCCAGCGCGCTGGTATGGCATTCACCCGGAGAAAGGCTCCTACAAACCAGGCTCCCACGGCGATGTCGTCGTCTTCGATCCGGATACTTCCGACCCTTATCGCGAAAGTGACGTGCCAGGTCGCGTCATCCTCTCAATGCAACGCGGCGAGATGCTGCTCTACAATGGCCAGCTTCATCCCCCGATCGGCGCCGGAAGGCAACTCTCCACCTGACCGAACCGGATGCGATACAGTTTGCAGCCGGAACATGCAGCATCGAGACAGGGTAGCAGCGTGCCGGGGCAGCGCATCATCATCATCGGCAACTCAAACTCCGGAAAGACAACGCTTGGCGAACGTATTGCTGCGGCGCGCGGCGTACCGTTCATCGAGCTTGACGCGCTGAACTGGGGACCAAACTGGACTCCGGCTGAACCCGAGGTGTTCCGGGATCGGGTACGCCAGGCAATAGAGCCACCAGGCTGGGTCATGGCCGGCAACTACGCCCAACAACAGGACATCAGCTGGCCGGCGGCAGATACGATCGTCTGGCTCGATCTGCCGTTGCGAACCATCGTCCCGCGGATTGTCACCCGCTCATGGCGTCGTTGGCGGAGCAAAGAGCTGCTCTGGGGGACCAACCACGAATCGTTCTGGAGACAACTCAAACTCTGGGATGCCAACGAATCGCTGATCACGTTCACCGTCGTCAACCACCGTCGCAGACGCCAGAAATATGCGGCAGCGCTGGAAGACCCGGCATGGTCGCACCTATGCTTCGTTCGGTTGGCGTCGACTGGCGAGATCGAACAGTGGCTGGCTGATTCTGGCATCCTCGCATAGCGTCGTATCGTGCCAGGCTCACGAAAGGTCCGATCAACTCCATGCCCCGTATTCTGATCGTTGAAGACACAGAGCAGCTCTCGGCACTGATCCACCGGGAAGTGGCGGCCGCAGGTTACGAGGTGGTCCTCGCAAGTGACGGCAACGCTGCCCTTGAGGCCCACGCTCGGGAACGGCCAGATCTGGTCGTGCTGGACTGGATGCTACCGGGGCTGGATGGCATCGAGGTACTTCGCAGGATCAGGGAAGACTCCCACACGCCGGTCCTGATGCTCACGGCCCGCAGCGAAGAGATCGACCGGGTGATGGGGCTAGAGGTCGGAGCAGATGATTATCTGACCAAACCGTTCAGTATGCGTGAGTTGTTGGCCAGAATTCGGGCACTCCTCCGTCGTGAGGAGTTGTTACGGCGAACGCTGGAACAAGACAGCCAGAGGGCCGCCAGTGAGTTGCACCTGGACAATCTGGTCCTGAACCCGGACGCCCGGTCGGTTGTCCTTGATGGCGAACATCTTGATCTAACCCCGATGGAATTTGAGCTGTTGGCCCTGCTCATGCAGAATCCGGGACGTGCGTTTAGCAGAGCCTATCTGCTGCAAACGGTCTGGGACACGGCCTATGGCGGCGATCGTTCGGTCGACAACACCGTGATGCGGTTGCGGCGCAAACTCGGCGCAACCGGCGAAGCAATCGAGACCGTCTGGGGCACCGGTTACCGGTTACGGAAGCCATGAATCCGGCACGCTCAACACCCCGGCGCTTCTTTCTGCGTGGCAGCACCGTTGTCAGTTGCCTGGAAGCACTGTTCATCGCCACCTTGC
>CAZRNC010000269.1:0-4629 GCA_964601285.1 uncultured Thermomicrobiales bacterium
ATGTCGCTCGATGCCGACAAGCTGGAGAAGCGGATAAACCGGTTCATGATCTGGTTCCTGGCGAACTGGATCTGGGTGGCTTCGGGCTGGGCCGCGCTGGTGGTGCTGGGGGCGATTGCGACGCCGATCCTGGCGGCGAACGGGTTCGATACGCTCTCCTGGCTGCTCTACAAGGCCTATCGCATCCTCTGCCCGCAGCGGCCGGACCACTCCTGGTTTATCTCCGGACACAAGATGGGCTTCGAGCAGCGCGACACGGCGATGTTTGTCGCGGGCGCAATTGGCGGGCCGCTCTACATGCTGGTGCGGGGCGAATGGCGGATATCCTGGAAGATCGCCGTGTTGGCGTCGGTGCCGATGCTGATCGATGTGGCCACCCAGGTCGTCGGCTGGCGGGATAGTGATGGCTTCTGGCGGGCCTGGACCGGCGGGCTGGCGGTGTTCGGGTTCATCGCCTGGATGTATCCGCGGCTGGATGCCGATTTCCGGCAGGGCCTTGCCCGGTTGAAAGAGGAAGAGCTGCAACGCGAACGCGAGGAATCACACCTCTACCTGCTGCCGGATCCATCCAGCAACCGGGACGATTAGCGCGGTTTTCATACGGACTCACCTCACCTTCCAGCGCAATAACGAGAACCAACCTATTGCATTAGCAATGCTCTTGTAGATGTAGCCGCGCAATTTATTGCGCCTCTTGAACGCCCGATGTGTCTGGACTGGCGCAATAAATTGCGCGGCTACATCAATGTGGGGGCCTCTGGGCCGTTACCAATTCAGCTGGTTGGTGGCTTCGCTCCAAGCCTCTCCTTGAGATCCGCCGGGCGATGGGCTTGAATTGGGGCAGGCGAGATTGCCCGCCCTGAACGGATCCGGCCTCACGATCATGATGGCAACAGCACCAACGTCCAATGAGCATCTGCTCGTTCGTTTTCAGCAATCGGTGGCAGGGGTTTGCCTGGCGCTGCTGCTGGTTGGCGGGCTGGTTTCGATGCCGACTTCCTGCGAATGTGGCGCCGGCATTCCCCACGGCCACTCGCTGTTCATTCTTGGTGGTCACTATCACAGCGCCGAAGGGGCGGTGTTCGGGGCGACCGAGGACGAGATGGAACACCACCAGCACCATAGCCATGAATCGCCATCGATCGAGCCGCAATTTGCCGGCACGATCAACCACGCCAGCGACCGGGTAGCGGTGGACCTCCCGTCCTGGCTTGTGACTGACACAAACTGGCAACGCATCAGCTATCCGCAGGATGTCCAGCAACTGGCCATTGGCCGCGATGTCCTCCCCGATCTCCTGCCTCCGCGCGCCGGCTGATTCAGCAACCCTTCAATCTGTCGTAACGTTTTGGAAAAGGAAATCGAATGAAGCGGATGCATTCCGGCGCCGGCAGACGTCTGCTGGCTGCCATGCTGACCACGGTTTTTGCGATGTTGCTGGTTGGTGGCAGCGCGCTGGCCCACGAGCACCGGCACGTTGGTGACTACGAGCTGACCGTTGGCTTCCTGGTGGAGCCGGCCATTGTCGAACAGCCGAACGGGCTTGATCTGCGGGTCGTCGCCGGTGAAGGTGACGACGCCGAGCCGGTCGAAGGGTTGGAGAACACTCTTCAGGCCGAGATCATCCATGGCGACCAGCGGTTGCCGCTGACGATCCGGGCGCGTTGGGGGCAACCGGGCGCGTATACCTCGGATGTCATTCCGACGGCGACCGGTGCGTACACCTTTCGGATCTATGGAATGATCGATGGCACTGCGGTTGATGAGTCATTCACCAGCGGCCCGAACACGTTCTCCGAAGTGGCAGGGCGTGATGCCATGAACTTCCCGAACCAGATCGGCACGCTTGGCGACGTGCAAGCCGCCGCCGACGATGCCAGCGATTCCGCCGGAACAGCGATGACGATGGCGATCATTGCGTTGCTGCTCGGTCTGCTGGGGCTGGCGCTTGGCGCGCTTGCCTTTATCCGCAGTGCGTCAACCGGCCGCGGCGCTGCTGCCACATCGGCTGGCCAGGATGAAACGAGCTAACTCCCCGGTGTCTGCCGTTAGCCCCTCTCTCCTTGGGAGAGGGGCACTCCTCGTTGCCGGCTTCTGGCTGCTGGCGATGCTGCTGTTGCCGGCCGGGGCTGGCGCGCACGCCTTCCTGGACCGCAGCGACCCGGAGGCAAACGCTGTCCTGCCGGCCGTGCCGGAGTCGGTGCGGCTCTGGTTCACCGAGCCATTGGAAGAGCAGTACAGCGGAGCCGAACTCTTCGATGCAAACGGTGACCGGGTCGAGACCGAACCGCATGTGATCGGTCCCGATCCCAACCTGATGACCTTGCCGTTGCCAGCTGATCTGCCAAACGGGACCTATTCGGTGCAGTGGCGCAACGTCTCCTCGGCCGATGGTCACCCGGAACAGGGCTACCTGCCGTTCACAATTGGCAGCCAGAGCGACGTTGTTGTGCCGACGCCGCCGGCCCAGGTGGACTTCGGTGGGCCGCGTGCCGAAATAGCGGCGATCGGCCGCTGGCTGAGCCTGCTTGGCATGGCCGGCGTCGCCGGAGCGGTGATCTGCTGGTACTGGGTGATCCGTCCGTCGATCGGTGTGCTGGATGAGGAACGGCAGCAACAGGTGCTGGCCCGGATACGGCTGCTGGCGCTGGCAAGCGTCGGCATCGCTGTTCTTGGCAGTATCCTGGCGCTGGTCATCCAGTCGCTGACCGTCGGGGCGGATATCTCTCCGTCTGGTCTGCTCGGTGTGCTGACCGATAGCCGCTATGGTCATCTCTGGCTGGCGCGGGTTGGACTGCTCCTGGTGCTGGGCGTTTTCCTCTATCTGCCGTATGGCTGGCGCGAGGAAGAGCTGCCTTCCCGCTGGATCGCCACCGGGCTGGCGTTGGCCGCGATGCTGCCTTTCTCGCTGAACAGCCACGGTGCTGCACCGGGAGAGGGGCGCACCGCCGCTATTGCTGTCGACTGGATCCACCTGGCGGCAGCAAGTGCCTGGGTTGGTGGACTGTTCGTCCTGTTGATCGGCGTGATCTATGGCGTCCGCGGGGTGCAGGGTGGCGTTCGCCGGGAGTTCCTGGCGGATACGATCTCGCGCTTCTCGACGCTGGCGATCGCCGGGGTCGTCTTGCTGACGATCACCGGTCTTTACTCCTCCTGGCTGCAGGTGGGCAATCTGGCGGCGTTGCAGGAGACCAGCTACGGTCAGACGTTGCTGTTCAAGGTCCTGCTGATGTTCGCCATGGTGATGATCGGCGCGATCAACCTGCTCTGGCTGGCGCCGCAAATGCGGACCGCCGCCCGGACCAGCACCCAGTTTGGCCGGACGGTCGCCATCGAGGCGGTCCTCGGCGTGCTGGTGCTGCTGATGGTCGGGCTGCTGACCAGCTTGCCGACTGCCCGCCAGACGATCGAAGCCCAGGCAGGTAGGACTACCTTTCACATCAGCCAGGACCGGCTGCACGTCTCGCTCTACATCACGCCGGGTGCGGTCGGGAACAATCGCTATACGGCCGACTTCACCCCGTCTGACTTCCCGGAAGGTACCCACGCCATCCTGCGGGTGATGCCGGTTGGCAACCTGCGGGGCATTCGGGAAATCCCTATGGCCGAGACGAGCAACGGGCGTTTCGAAAGCAGCGGGTCCGAGCTGAGTGTCGCCGGAAACTGGGACCTGGAGCTGATTCTGCGCCAGCCGGATACCACCGACTGGCGTGTTTCGACCGGAACCTCGATCCAGGCTGTACCGCCGGAAGAGTTCAAGCCCGGCCCCGCGCCACGCCTGATCGGGCTGGCAGGAGCAGGTTGGGCAATCGTCCTTTGCGGTTCGGTAGTCGTGATGGTCTGGGGGTTCAGGAACCCCACCAGCAAGACGGTCGGCTGGTTCGGGGTTGGGCTGCTGGTGGTCAGTATGGCCGGCCTCTGGCTCAACCATGAACGGCCGGTGCCTGGCGCGGAGAACACCAACCCGATTGTGGCAACCATGGCTTCCATCGCCGAGGGGCAACAGTTATTCACTGAGTACTGTGCAACCTGCCATGGGCCGCTTGGTCAGGGCGATGGTGTTCAACTGGCAAATGTTGATGCCTGGCGGGCCGATCTGACCGCGCCACATCTCTATGACCATACCGAGGGCGAGTTGCACTGGTGGATTAGCAACGGTATTGGCGGTACGCTGATGCCGGGCTTTGCCAGCGAGCTGACCGACGAGGAAGTCTGGCATCTGGTGAATTATGTGTACTTTCTCAATGAACGCCAGAGTGCGCAGTAGGCGTGTGCTTGCATGAGTGACAATGGTTATCCGCCCAACGGGGACAACGTGTCTCCCGAGGAGTACCAGACCGATATCTACGATGATGAAGAGGTGCCGACGATCGTCCTGATCGTCGCCGCCTCCATCGCCGTGCTCACCGCCATCCTCTACCTCTGGATCGGCGGCGGGCACAACCATTTCCATTGATGTAAGCAAATTCTCCCCCGCAGGGGTAGGGGCGCATCGCATGCGTCCGCGTGCAACGCCGCGATGTTCGGGCCGGAGCAGACAAGTTTATCTGTCATCCTTCGACTTCGCTCAGGATGACCAGCGTATCGTGTCATGCGAGAGTTTGGTTCATTTTCGTAGGGGCGTCTTGC
>CAZRNC010000270.1:0-4609 GCA_964601285.1 uncultured Thermomicrobiales bacterium
ATCGTGTCATGCGAGAGTTTGGTTCATTTTCGTAGGGGCGTCTTGCATACGCCCGTCTGGCCCCCGAGGCGTGAAACCGGGCGTATGCAAGACGCCCCTACGAGAAAATCTGGGCACTCGTCACGATACGCTGGTCAGACTACTCAGGACGACAGCCCAAACGCCGTTCTTCCTCGTGGACATGAACACCTGCCCTGCGGGTTGACAATAACACCCGTTTCGTAGACGATAGGCCCATCAGATTAACTCCAATCCGGCATTCTGGAAAACAGACAACCGTCGATGTGTAAAGGCGAACACACCCGGCCGGCTGTGCTGCTCCGATACTGGGTTCAGTACACACTTCGCGGACGCAAGAGCGCCGGACAAGTTTCAGGAGGGTTGACCATGGATCGTTTGATTGACCGCTTCCGTCGCGTCGTTTCACGAGATGCCGATGGCCAGGATGCGCCGGAACCCGCAGCCGGCAACGCGGCTTCGGGAGTTCAGTCGGCCGGACTGGCTAACAGCAGCGTGCAGGCACCTGCCGCCAACGTCCGGATGCCGGACGTTGACCTGCAGCGCGACCCGAGCAGCTTCACGGCGACGGACGATCTCTGGGCCGTGCGCCAGGCTGAGGGACTGAAAATCGAAGACCACAAACTGCAGAACGAGGGCGAGGGCTTCACGGCGACGGATGACCTCTGGGCCGTGCGCGGACCAGGTGGAGATGGCTTCACGGCCACCGATGACCTTTGGGTCAAGGGTGAACCCAAAGCTGGCTACCAGGCCCAACCACGTGGCTCCGAAGAACAGGGTTTCACCGCAACCGATGATCTCTGGAAGCAGAATCAGGTTCAAAAGGGCAACATCCAGGACGGAGCCAGCAACACCATTGGCTATGGTGAAGAGGTAGAAGCCCATCAGCAACCGGTTGATGACTACAAGCCAGACGGCTACCAGCAGCCGGTCGACGACTACAAACCAGACAGCTACCAGGCAGCCGAGGACTACAAGCCAGACGGCTATCAGCAGCCGGTTGACGATTACAAACCTGCTGACGACTACAAGCCGGATGGCTATCAGGCAGCCGACGATTACAAACCTGCTGACGACTACAAGCCAGACGGCTACCAGCAGCCAGTCGATGACTACAAGCCTGCTGACGACTACAAACCAGACGGCTACCAGGCTGCGGATGACTACAAGCCGGCACATGAAGAGCCAGCCGGCAATGGCTACGCTCCCGAGCCAGCGTTGACGTTTGAATGTGCCGATGAAGATGAACCGGCAGAACCTGCCTATCAGCCGGCCGTCGCCTACCAGCCCTACGTCGACGAAGTTGCCGCAGAGGAGCCGGCATACGCCCCCGAGGAACCGGCCTACCCTGCTGACAACTATGCCTACGCAAACGATGCCGACGATGCTGCCTGCTCAGACGACGAAGATGACGGAGCAGACCTGATCTGATCCACTCCAGCCAGGCAAGGCATCCGAAACGATCAGGAGTATCCCATGGACGATGTGTTGAACCGGTCTCGACGGACCGGGGACGAAGAGGGGACGGATACCGAACGGGGGTCCGGGGACCGAAGTGAGCAGGTGCATGGGAGCCAGCAGACGGTCAATGAAAACCCGAACCCCGAACCGGATCAGCGTCCTGAGGCCGAAGAAGATGGCAGCGACCCGCCCGGCTCGGTGAGCGCAACCCCGGGTCCACTGGACGACCATATCGTCACCGGAAGTGCAGATTCCGGTGACGATGAGGACATCTATATAGAGCGGAACCCGTTCCCGAGCATGCCTGGCGAGCCAATCCTGCCGGACGAGAATCTCGCCTACGGCACGCACCCGGACGCCGGCGACACAGAAGACGAACCCGACTTGCTGTTCACCGTCAGCGAGGGCGGTATTCCCGGCGAGGACGAGAAGGAAGAAGACCCCAACCAGTTCTTCACCGTCGGTCTCGGCAGCAAGCACGACAAGGTTGAAGACGAGCCACCTGCACCCGGCGACGCCGAACGCATCCGGAACGCCGCCGCCGACCAGGGCAGGATTCAACTCGAAGCAACCGGCCCGCTGGTCGAGCCGGAACCAATCCATCTGGAAGGGGCGCTGGTTGGCGAAGCGCCGTTGACCTTCGACCCACCCGGCGAGGACGACGAGGACCCCGGCTTCAGCACCGGGCCGGCGCCAATCGAACCCGACAAAGGGATTGACCCGATCGATATCGACCTCGGCAGCCCCGAACTGATGGTTTCCGGCGAGGCATATGAAGAGCCAGGTGGTGGCGATTTCCCTGATTACCGCGATGATTCCATGGAGCTACCCGACGACGATGACGTCGACCTGCTCTAGAGCGACGTCCCGCACCACGCCCCCCGGCAGGGGCAGGGGCGCATCGCATGCGTCCGCCTTCACCGCCTCGATGTTCAGGCCGGAGCGGACCAGTTTATCTGTCATCCTGAGCGAAGTCGAAGGATCTCGAGCCTCGGAACGAACGACTCCCCAGCGACGTTATAGCTCAACGTTCGTGATCAGCCATCACGCCGGCTGGAAAGAGACTCCTCGGCTACGCTCGGAATGACATATGGGGAAGGCTCAGCACAGGATCACCGGGGTGGTGCCGCCACCACTATACGTAGCCGCGCAATTCATTGCGCCCGTCTGGCCCCCGAGGCGTGAAACCGGGCGTATGCAAGACGCCCCTACGAATACGAACCAGACTCTCGCATGACACGAGACACTGGTCCGCTCCGGCCCGAACATCGAGGCCTATGACGTGGCAGCCATGGCTTGCATCGCATCGCCGGCGGCGGACAGTGTCTCGTCGATCACTTCGTCGGTGTGGGCCAGCGAAACAAAACCGCACTCAAACTGCGACGGCGCAACGTAGACTCCACGATCGAGCAACTGGTTGAAATACTCCCCGTAGCGGGTGGTGTCCGACGTCTTGGCCGACTCGTAGTCGCGGACCGTCTCGCCGGTGAAGAAGAGCGTCATCATCGAGCCGACCCGGTTGGCAGTCGCCGGCAGCCCGGCAGCATGCGCCGCAGCCAGCAGACCATCGCCCAGCTTCGCCGCCCGGCGTTCCAACTCGTCATAGACGCCTGGCTCGTCCAACAGCTCCAGAGTGGCAATACCGGCGGCTGTTGCCAGCGGGTTCCCGGCCAACGTGCCGGCCTGATAGACCGGGCCAACCGGCGCGATCAGCGTCATCAGATCTTCGCGTCCGCCATAGGCACCGACCGGTAGTCCGCCACCGACGACCTTGCCCATCACCGTCAGATCCGGTGTGATGCCATAACGCTCCTGTGCGCCACCACGACCCACCCGGAATCCGGTGATCACCTCGTCGAAAATCAACAGTGCTCCATGCTTCGTTGTCACGTCGCGCAGGTGCTGCAAATATCCTGGCTCTGCCTCGATAACGCCCATGTTGCCGGCAACCGGCTCCAGGATCACTGCGGCAATATCGCTACCGTGGGCAGCAAAAACCTCGTCGATCGCGCTGGTGCTATTGAACGGAATGGAGAGCGTCGTCCGGGCGACCGCTTCCGGCACGCCGGGGCTATCCGGCTGGCCGAGCGTGAGGACCCCCGAGCCGGCCGAAACCAGCATGCTGTCGGCGTGGCCGTGATAGCAGCCATCGAACTTGACGATCATCTCGCGGCTGGTTGCCGCTCTTGCCAGTCGCACCGCGCTCATCGCCGCCTCGGTGCCGGAGGTCACAAACCGTACCTTGTCGACCGATGGCATCCGGTCGATCACCAGTTCGGCCAGGCGGTTCTCACCCAGCGTCGGTGCGCCGTACGATGTCCCCCGTGCGGCAGCCTGCTGGACCGCCTCGACCACCTTCGGGTGTGCATGGCCGGCAATCAGCGGACCCCAGGAGCAGACGTAATCGATGTAGCTTGCCCCGTCAACATCGGTCACCCGTGCGCCGGACGCGCTCTCGATGAAGCGTGGTGTGCCACCAACCGAGCGAAACGCCCGCACCGGACTGTTCACCCCGCCGGGCATCAACTTCTGGGCAACCTCAAACAACTCCGCTGACTGACTCACGCTGCCTGCTCTCTGTTCTTGACCATGCATTTTCGTAGGGGCGCAATTCATTGCGCCCGGTGGGACCCTATGGCATTGAAACGGGCGCAATGAATTGCGCCCCTACGCCAGTGAAAAACGTGGCGTATTCGGTGCTAATCCGCGGCCCGGTTTTCGCCGGGCGGATCGATCCGGGCAATCTCCCCAATTGCCGGAGGATCGGTGTGCAACCCGAACAGCCGGCGAACGCTTGCCGTGTTCGTCAGACTGTGGTCGGGGTCGCGCATGCCGGAAATCGGCTGGTGCAACAGCTTGTTGACAATCGTCTTCGTCAGAATATCGACCATCTCCTGCTCGCGCTCGGAGAGATCCGGCATCTTGCGAAGCGTCCGCGCCAGCTCGCGGGTGCGCACCGACTCAGCCTGTTCCCGCAGTTCGCGAATCGTCGCGCCGGCCTGATGGCCGGCCTCCCAGGCCAGAAACTCGTCGACATGCTGCTCGACCATCTCGGCGACCGACGCTGCTGCTTCCCGGCGCACCTCGTCGTTGATCGCAATCCGCGAATGAAGATCGTCCAGATCGTGCA
>CAZRNC010000271.1:0-4585 GCA_964601285.1 uncultured Thermomicrobiales bacterium
TCCTTGTGAATCTCCTCGACCGGGTCTTCGGGCCAGTTCGCTTCGACCGTTAGCTTACCGTATGCGACAAATCCACAATCATCGACCTCACCACGAGCCTCGATCACCACCGATCCAAGCTCACCCTCGAGTAGATAGGCAAGATCGTCCAGGTCGATCCGGTAGACACCCGGGCTGACATCCGGAGCTGCACGTACCTCGATAAACCGCTCGCTGTACAGTTCGTCGCCCAGTTTCAGCCAGAGCGTCAGGCTGAAGACAGATGCGACCTCCATGTCGTCCGGCAACTGCATCCGAATCAGGAGGAGCAGATCCTCCTCGGCCAGATCAACCGTCAGCAGATTGAACTCGAGCCCAGCCTCAACCGGGCAGGCAACCAGAACCTCTTCATCCTCGCCAGTTGCCTCTTTATCTTCTGAAACGTCATCGCCGGCATCGGCAATCTCGACCGGATCATCGGCAGGTGCAGCTTGCTCGTCATCATCGGACGCTTCCTGCGAAGGCTCCGTTTCAACCTGGTCTTCCGAATCGTTCGCCGGCGGGTCTGCCGCATTCCCGGTTTCCTCGTCCTGCGCCGGGTCCTGTGGCTCATCGTCCCCCTCGCCAGCGTCATCAACGCTGCCGGCATTGCTTTCGTCCCCAGGGAAGAATGGTGAGTCGATTTCCGATGTCTCCGGCTCATCCTGGCCGGCGGGTTCATCGTGCAGGTCGTTCTCTTCTTGATCCGATGAGTCGACATCCTCAACGACAGGCTCTTCAGCTTCCTCGCTGGAATCACCTTCAACCAGTTCACCCGGCGGCTCGAACGTGTTGACCTCGTCCTCAGCCTCGCTTTCGATGATGTCATCGACCGCGCTATCCGGGAAGACTGCAGCAGTAGTGATCGAACCAGAGACCTCAACACGGGTAGACCAGGCGGTCGTACCCACTGGCGATAGCGTGCCGGCCAGGAGCAAAAGCATCGCCACCAAAATGGCCAACTGTTTGGACGTCCGCCAGATGCGCATGAGGACTCTCTCCACTACCTGCCTGTTAACCAGCCAAAGCCCTGTTTGAGGTAGATTGCCGGCATCCCGACATGCGGAACGTGCCGCACCAGCCTGCCCTCGACATCCTCAACCGGCACAGGTGGGTCTGCCCCCGCGTTGTTGTCACCCTGGGCAATCACTACCATCCGCCCGTCAGCGTCATAGGTGATATCAATGATCCGGTGCAGAATCACACGCCCAGCCTGGTTGAATCTGATGATGTCGCCAATCTCAAGCTCATCAGCGTCCACCGTTCGCGTAATCGCAATATCACCGGTTTCCATCGACGGCAGCATGCTTGTTCCATGGACAACCGCTGGAGTCACCCCGAATACTCCGCCGTTGAACCAGACGACAACCACGAGGAGGGATGCTCCGGCCAGCCAGCCCCAGGAGATACTGCCTTCAACATCACCCTCGACGGTCTCTCCAGTCTCAATTCGGCCGTCCAACTCCAGCATCCTTAATCCGGCCAACGGTATGAGCACACCGATGAGCGCAAGAGCTGGCCACCCAAGGTTCGGCAAGATCGGTGAGAACCATTCAAACCCGAGCATGATGCCGAGATAGGCAATTGACGCCAATGGGCCACCGCGCAGCGCCAAGTAGGTCGCCAGCAGTTGGATCGCCGCTGCCGGCAAGAAGAGTGATCCCAATAGTGCAATCGAGGTATCTACGCTGTCGAACTGGCTGTATTGCCCAAGGGGGATACTCGATAACCAGAACAGGAGCCAGGTGATTCCGATGCTGGGAAGTTCGCCCCAGCGTTGGAGCGACGTAACGAGATACCAGCGAGCGATCTCCCGCCCAACCAGAATTCCGCCGATATAAAAGAAGTTGCGCAGCAACGCTTCCAGGTTATGCGGATACGGAGAGTATCCAAATTCAAGGATCGTGCCGACCAGGAAGCTAACCCCGACAGTTATTGCGCCTATTGCGCCGCCGAGCAGCACCATATCCTGGGTTGTTTGCAACACACGTCGACGATCTCGCCTCAACAGGAGTAGCGCAGTACCTCCGACGGTAAGCCAGAGCAACGGTTGGGCAATGAACTCGCTCAACTGAAACGGCAAGAATGACACAAAATGTCGCGCCGAAACATACACACCGACCACCAGCAAGAAAATCAGCAGCCAGCCATGTCTCCAGGTTTGCAGCGGAGCTACTACCGGGTGCGATGGCACGGTTTGCTCACGACCTTCTATATCAAGGCTCCCGGTCGATTCAATGTCAACGCTAACCGCCAATGTACACCCTGCCTCATCTGAAGTAGCCTCGCTGATGATCCCGCTCCTGTTCTAGCAGGTAGTCCTCTTTCTGAATCAGGAGCGAGCATTCCAGGCTTCGGGACTCTATGTGCCTGGTCGACCGGAACTGAGTCCAATCTTGTACGGGGGAATAGGACAGGCCGGCCCGGCACTCCGGCGCCGGCCTGTCGTGACGGAATGTTGCAATCTGAGGTCGCGCTGTCGCAGTTTCTTCTGATGCTGAGCCGTTGCGCCACATCAGCGATGACATCCTCGACCACGCTTAGCCAGACGAATCGTCAGTCCGAACCAGTTCTAGCTGGATACTTCCCAGGTGGCCTTGTTTGTGATTCCATAGTTCGAGTTCGGCTCAGCATCCGAAGTGACTGTGTAGACACCGGAGCACGTGACTTCTCCTTCGACAGCAAGGGTCGCCAGAGGTGAGACAAGAACGTTGAAGAACTGGCTGCCGTCGGTGACGCTACAGGTCAAGTCGGCAAATGCGACTCCCGGGGCGAGGGTATTCAGGTCATTAACCGAGGAAACCCAATCCATCGGCACACCACCGACGTTCTTAGCTGTCCAACTAACTTCACACTTGGTGCCTGGCGCTGCATCGGATATATCAAAAGTCACCAGGTTCTCGCTACTCTTGGTGGCGTCGCAGTCACCGTGCCCAGCAAGCTTCTCTGCGCCGGCAGAAGTAAAGACAACCTTGGCATCAGTTGTTTCGACTGTGCCATTGATGGTGAGCTCCGATGACCACGCGAATGCAACGCCCAGACTCAACAGCGCAACAACCGCAACCAGGGTAAAGAGTGACGAGCGCTTGATCTTTCGACGAGCCATGGTTTCTGCTTCCTTCCCCCCTGAATCCAGGGAAATGACAAAGATCAGAACGTTGGCCGGCCGCCCTCGATTGCTATACTCCCTGACTACGGGCAGAGAGGCCAGGCGGCAAGCCGGGTCCGATGTCTTCCGGAGCTCCGGCGGCTAGACCCCGCCCGGGGCTCCTCTTTGCTGACGCCTCCTCGATAGGCACTCTCCCCTCAACAACCACGTCGCGCAATTGCTGCATACCCGACGTTTCCATACCGCTTGTTGCCACATGCCATCACGGTACACAATCTTTGGCTAGACGTGCATCATTGTTATTGATGAATTGCCTAACCAGCCAACATGGTCAGTTATGACAATGTACGGACACAGGTTGACTTGCGGGCAATGAAGATGGGGTGGGCCTAGTCGTCTGAATCAACCAGGTAGACACTCGCCCAAATAGCCGCTGATGTGCGGTTGGCAGTGCCAGTCTTGTCGAAGATCGCCGCGAGGTGGGAGCGGACGGTGGTGAGGCTGATGTTCAGGGCTTCGCTGATCTGCCGGTCGGTGGCTCCTCGGGCGATCAGGCGGAGCACCTCCTGTTGCCGGGCGGAGAGTTGAACGTTCTGCGGTGGTCGTCCCGGCCTTGTCCGCAGCGACCGGACCATCTGTTCCGTGAGCCAACGCGGCACTACCAGCTCGCCGGCCAGCACCAGCTCAACAACCCGCAGCAACGAACTCAAACCCTGCTGGCGCAAGGCCAAGCCAGCCACGCCGTTGATGAGCGCAGCAACGGCAAGCTCCGGGTCGCTTGCTTCCTCAACAATGAGCACGACTTTGGTAGCCGGCGAGTGATCGTGTACCAGACGTAGCAGTTCGAATGACTGATCAGCGGACGCCTCGAGGGTGGTCAGCAGCAGCGCCGGACGAGACTGGCTGGGACGGTTCACCAGGTCGCAGATGGTTGAAGCAGTCTCGACGTTGCGGAATCCTGCGACGTTGGCAGCCGAAGCGATCGCCTCGGCAAGAAAGACATCTGCGGTCAAAACCAGCAGATGCTCCATGCGCGACGGAGGTGGCCCCCGCGCCGGGTCAAGTGGGGTAGGGAGTACCATACGTTCTGTGCCGCCCTTCCCGGAGCCAGTGACAACGCAATCCTAGGCGATCCCTACCGAAAGATCTGTTCCGTTTCGTCGCGATTTCTGTGAAACCGGAAACGTGAACAGGGCAAGCCCGCGCCTAAGGTTGTAGTTGAGGGCTACAGTATAGTGCGTTAGGGCATAAATTGTCAATCAGGCTTCGCCTCGCCGGCAGCTACTCCCCAAACCGCCCGGCAGAGAGGAATCCGATCGGGTGAGCGGTGCTTCCATCAGCGGCCAGGTCGGCCAGGATTTCGCCGATGACGCTGGCGAACTTGTAGCCGTGCCCGGAGAACCCGCAGCCGTAGGCAACATGCGGATACTCGGGATGCTGGTCGAGGATGAAATGCAG
>CAZRNC010000272.1:0-4552 GCA_964601285.1 uncultured Thermomicrobiales bacterium
CGTCGCAGCAGCTGGTCGCGGTCGATGTCACCGTTCACGCGCGGAACCGTCACGTCTTCATAATGAGAGCGGTTAAAAATGCCGATCTTGCCCTGGCGAGGCACTTTGGAATGTACACGCCAGAGAAAGTCGTGCTTCACTTCAAGCTCGTTGGGCTTGCGGAAGTTGACGACCTCACAACCACTCGGACTGACACCGCTGAAAATCCTGGCCGTCGTTGAGTCCTTCCCGCCGGTATCGGTCGCCAGCAGCACGATCAGCAACGCCTGCCCGGCTTCGGCATAGAGCCGTTCCTGCAGATCACGTAGCATCGCGAGGTCTGCCTGCGTCTCGGCCTCGATCTCCTGACGTGAGCCTTCACCACTCTCGCCTGAATCGTTGGTATCGACGTTGGTCAGTTGGAATTGCTGGCCGGGCAGCACTCGAAAACGCTCGACGTTTACCATCTGTATATACCTTCGCATGATGTCGCGGAAAATCCGCTTTACACTCTACCCCATGCAGGAAAGGACAGGATAGTGACCGAGCAGAAGATTGACGGGACGCGGCCCTATGACGGCCGGATCATCAGCATCCGGGTGGACAGGGTCCGGCTGGAGAATGGCAGGGAGTCGACCCGTGAGGTGGTGGAACACCCGGGTGCGGTAGCCATCCTGCCAGTGCTTGAAGATGGCAGCATGCTGCTGGTCCGGCAGTTTCGCTACGCCGTCGGCCGCGAATTGCTGGAAGCCCCGGCCGGCACTCGTGAACCCGGAGAGCCGGCAGAGGAGACCGCGCTACGCGAACTGGAAGAGGAAACCGGCAAACGCGCCGGCCGGATCGAGCTGCTCACGCGTTTCTACATCAGCCCCGGCTGGTGCAATGAGCAAATCGTCATATACCGCGCCCATGACCTGGTGGCTTCCGAAACCCGATTCGATGACGATGAGGTTATTGATATCGTGCAGGTCCGGCCGGAAGAGGTCCCGGCACTGGTGGCCTCAGGAGAGATCGCCGACGCCAAAACGATCGTCGCCCTGATGCACCACCTGAAGAATGGCTTATAATCGCAACGTTTTCGTGACACGTAGTCACATGACCAGTGAGTACTTCCTCCGTATAGTACCTCTCTCCCGGCGTGTGGGGGAATAATGCACTATAGGCGAATGCATAGCCTCGACCTATTCTAATGACGGTCAGGTACTAGTCATGGCAGGCGAGCGTTGCATTTGGCATTCGGGGGAAGCAACCTGACACCGCGAACTTCGGGGCGCACGGGAGACCGGCGCGAGAGAATTGGGACGGGCAGTGGCAAACGATCAGAACACCATCATGATTGTCGACGATCATCCAACCTTCCGGCAGGGCCTCCGACGGCTCGTCGAGGAGAGTGGCCAGTTCCAGGTGGTTGCCGAGGCGGCAACCGGTTACGAAGCAATTCGACTGGCAGACATCCATCAGCCGAAGGTCATCCTCACCGACATCCAGCTCCCCGGTGTTACCGGCCTCAAGATCGCCCGCATCCTCAAGAAACAACACCCGCAAAGCCACATCATCATCGTTTCGATGCATGTTGACGACGAGAACCTCTTCGATGCTGTCCGCATTGGCGCGGCAGCGTTCCTCTCGAAAGACATTGAGTCGCAGGAGCTGATCGAGGCAATCAGCCGGGTTTCTCGCGGCGAGCAACTGATCAACCAGACGGTACTGACCCGGCCACAACTCGCCCGGCGTGTCCTGAACGAGTTCCGCAATCTCTCAGGTGACGGTGCGCGCGGTCAGCGGCAGGCTGCGTCTTCCCAGATGCCACTCTCTGTCCGCGAGGTGGAAGTGCTCGATTGCGTCGCCCAGGGGCTTTCCAACAAGGAAATCGCCGATGCGCTCTTCATTACCGAGCAAACGGTCAAGAACCACATGACCAGCGTTCTCCGGAAGCTGGAAGTGACAGACCGTGTGCAGGCCGTCCTCTACGCCGTCAAGCACGGCTGGATCCAGATCGGCTCCGGCAGCCCGATCGTCGCCGCCTGATAGTCAGGACAACACACAAAACCTCGAACGGGTGCAACAAGTTGCGCCCTTTCTGTTGTCTGTCCCCCGCAGGGGTCGGGGCGCATGGCAATGCGTCCGGGTGCAAGTCACTCCAGTTTTGGCTTGTACCTGCCTCTTTATGTGTCATCCTGAGCGAAGTCGAAGGATCTCGAGCCACGAAACTCGACTTCACCTGGAAAGATCCGCGGCACGAGATCCTTCGACTTCGCTCAGGATGACAGGCAAATTGGTCTGCTCCGGCCCGAACATCGCGGCGTTGCACCCGGACGCATTGCCTTGCGCCCCTACCCCTACGGGGGAGACTACATCTCCCGCGCGGCGATGTCGTGGCGGTAGAAGGCATCGTCGAAGTGGATGGCGGCGGCCGTCTTGTAGGCGAGGTCAGCCGCTTCGCGGCGGGTCGCACCACGGCCGACGGCGGTGAGGACTCGGCCACCGGCGGTCAGCGTGGCGTCGCCTTCCAGCCGGCTGCCGGCGTGGAAGACCAGCCCACCTTCCGGCAGCGCATCCAGCCCGCTGATCGGATCGCCTGAGCGATAGCTTCCTGGATAGCCGCCGGCAGCCATCACGACGCCGACGCTCTCCTGCGGCGACCACTCCAGCGGTGGCAACTCGGCCAATGTGCCGGAAGCAACCGCCTGGCAAAACGCCAGAAGGTCGCTCTCGAGCAGCGGCAGGATCACCTGGATCTCCGGATCGCCAAAGCGGCAGTTGAACTCGATGACCTTCGGACCGTCGCTGGTCGCGATCAGCCCGGCATAGAGCACACCGCGATACTCCACTCCGCGCGCCCGCATCTCATCAAGCACCGGTTGGACGATGCCTGTCAGCACCTGGTCGACAAAGCGTTCATCAGCGAGGGCAGGACGGGTGTAGGCGCCCATCCCGCCGGTGTTGAGTCCAACGTTGCCCTCCCCAACCGGCTTGTAATCACAGGCCGGGATGAGCGGGATCGTGGTTTCGCCGTCAGTCAGAACCAGCAGTGACACTTCCATACCGGTCAGGAACTCTTCGATCACCACCGTTTCGCCGGCGCTGCCAAAAGCCCGGCTTCCCATCATCGAACGAACCGCTTCTTCGGCTTCCTCGCGGCTGTTACAGATAACGACGCCTTTGCCGGCAGCCAGACCGTCCGCCTTGATCACCAGCGGCAACGGGGAGTCGTAGAGAAAATCGAGCGCAGCTTCCAAGGTGTCGAAGGTCGAGGCAGCGCCGGTCGGGACGTTGCGGGCGTTCATGATCTCTTTCGCCCAGCTCTTGCTGCTCTCGATGCGAGCGCCGGCACCCACCGGGCCAAAGACCGGATGGCCGTGTGACAGCAACAGGTCAGCCAGACCGTTAGCAAGCGGATCCTCGGGGCCAACAACGGTCAGCCCGATCTGGTGATCCTCGATCAGACGGAGCAGCCCATCAAAATCACCAACGGCTACCGGCACGTTCGTCGCGATCGACGCCGTGCCAGCATTCCCGGGAGCAACGATGATCTCGCCAGCTTGCGGACTCTGCGAGAGTTTCCAAGCCAGTGCATGCTCCCGCGCACCGGATCCCACCACCAACACGTTTGTCCTGGTCACGCCCACCCCTTTGCCCGATCGTCTGCCCAAAATCTCACCGGCAAAGCCTACCTGAAATCAGGAAGGAAGAAAGGCGACCGATTCTGCTTCAATGCCGGCATCGGCTGCAATCACCTGCTCCCACTGCCATTCGCCCGGCGTCGCCTGCAGGAGTCGCCCCCGCGAGCAGATCGCCCAGATGGTGCCATCCGGCGCAGCGTGGAAGATCTCGACCATATCTTCCATCGGAGATTCAAGGCCGCCAGAGGCATCCTGCCAGCTATCTCCCATGTCGGACGAGACGCTGATCCTGCCAAGCGCGCCAACCCTGCCAGCCGGCGCTGCCAACAGCAAATCGGTATGAGTCGGAGGGACGATCACTGCGCGGGTGTAGTCGCTGAAGAGCTTGGTCCAGGTTGCGCCACCATCAGCAGATCGGGCAACTCCGCCGATTTTCGGCTCATCATTGTGGCTGCGATTGCGGTCCAACGATGCCCATCCCAGCGCGGTGAAGAGCAGGTCGGCCCGGTCCGGGTGGCCGGTAACGTAGTGGACATCATCATCCGGCTGGATTTCCAACAGTTCCCAGGTCTCACCGGCGTCGGCGCTTCCCAGCAATCCGCCAACCTCAACCGAGGCGAGAAGTCGCTGGGGTTGTCCAGGTGGTGAGTAGAAATTACGAAGCGCACCGGCTCGGGGCGAGTAGGGCAAATACCACTCTTCAACGGATGGCAGATCTTTGATTGCGGCCATTTCGGACCAGCTCTGGCCACCATCGGTGCTACGAAAAGCTCTGCCAGGCTCACAACCGCAGAGGATCGAACCATCGCCGGCGGGGTCTGGCTGAATCGTACGGAGCGCAGTAGCCGTCAATCCCTCGTTGGCTTGTGCCCAGGTCGTGCCACCGTCAGTTGAACGATAGATGCCATTGCCATAGCTGCCGGCGAGGATGGTCGTCGCATCATCTTCGC
>CAZRNC010000273.1:0-1643 GCA_964601285.1 uncultured Thermomicrobiales bacterium
GTTTATCAGCTCTGCCGCTGTCAGTTCCACGATCCAGCCGCCGGTTGGCGACGGCAATGTGGCCGCACGCCAGGCAATTGAGAAACTGGAACAAGAGACTGGTATCTCGCTCCTTGGGCAGTCCGGAGTTCGATCTCCCCGCGATCAAAATTCGGGAGTCGACTTCGTGGCGCTCACCGGCCAGCCAGCCGAGCCGGTCAAGGTGATGATGTTGCCGGCAGGTAACGCCGATCTCCTTGGCATGCTGGTTGCAGCAGCACGTCGAACACCTGCGGTCGTGGAAATCCTTGGCAGGAATGCCCGCACCGATGACGGTATTCTCTCGGGCACGTTGCTCGAGAGCGAGATTCGCCGGTTTGCGCCGGAAATGATCGTTGTCGTCGATGGCCAGAACGCGCAATCGGAATGGGCAACCATCGTTGGAACGCTGAGTAGCCTCTGTGCTGAAGGTGTTCTGAACCTGATTGTGATTGTTGCCCGGGACCAACTCCAGCAGCAAGCCGCCCAGGCGATGGGTGAGATCGCCGACTTGCGGGGAATCGACCCGGCAGATTTCGACTCACTTGATATCGCGGCAGCTATTGAGGTCGAACTGCACACGCTGAATGAACAGCGTTTCGACACGACCAGGTTGCTCCCGGCAGACCGGACTGCGACCTACACCAACCGAGTGCGAGCCGGGGACCTGGTGACAACCTTCCTCGCCCGCCGGCGCGGGCAGTCGGTGCTTGCGGTATCGGCCAGCGATGGCGTCATCGTCCACTCGGCAACTCCGGGCAGCAATCTGACAGTGAACCGGCCGGATGTCGATGCCCATGCCAACATCCGAATGATGCTTAAGCTGGATTCCCGCCAGATTCTTGGATGGCTTCCCTTCCCGGTTTCCGAAGAGGAACTGCATCACTGGATGCTCAACCGGTCACTCCGTCCATTTTCGGTAAGCAATTCCACTCGTGACCGGTTGATGGAGTACGCCGTCACGACTGCAGCGATTCGTGCTGCGTGGGGTGAACCCGACGCTAATCCGAATCGCACGTTCGACCTGGTTGTTGGAGGATCGGCGCTGGCGAATTGGTCATCGCCGGCACTTGCGCTGATCTGCCTGTTGAACGCGATTCAGCCAGATTCGAGCACCGGCGTCGTCGAGGTCCATCTCGACCAGGATGGCCTGATGCACGCCGCAGGGGCTATCGGAGATGTCAGCCCGGCGCTCGCCGCTGATGTCGTCGAACGCGACTTCCTGATGCCGCTGGCTACGGTGATCAATGTACGAAGCAGCCTCAGTGAAGGATCGACCGTCGCGCAAGGCGAGATCCGGTATGAAGATGGCAAGAGCCAATCGTTCACCATCGCAGCCGGCCGTATGTTGCAGCTCGATCTGGACTCCGGGGAAAAGGCAGTCGTCACGATCAAATGTGAAGATGGCGCATCCATTGGCAGCGGTGATACCGGTGGTGAAGTCACATTCGGTGAGAAAGAGCAGCTTGCTGGCGGTGTGCTTGGCATCGTGATTGACGCCCGGAACAGCGTTGACCCGGCGACGGGTGACCTGCAAAGCCAGACGGCGAGAGTTTCCGCCTGGTTGAACGATCTGGGAGAAAAGGAACTGAACCGGTGAAGAGTTATCCGACGCTTGACCCGGT
>CAZRNC010000273.1:1743-4544 GCA_964601285.1 uncultured Thermomicrobiales bacterium
ACGCTGGTTGCGACGACCGGATCAAACGACCTGCCGGCGCTGGTTGAAGGCGTCGTTGAGGTTGTTCACCCCGATCGTGGCGTGACGATCCAGACAACCGGATCACGTGTCTACGGCATTGTTGGGATCGGTGGAGAAGCGACCGGCAGACTCGTTATCGGGAGTGACCGGCACGATCGGGAGCTGGCAGCCGACCAGGTTTCGCCGGAGTGGGCTGGCTGTGTTGTTCTGGCGGGTATGACGGTTGGAGTGCCTGCGCTCAACCGGATGCGCGATGTTGGCGTTGCCGCGGTGATCGTTGGCAGTTTGGCCGAGGGCGACATTCGCCGCTACATCTCGCCCAATGCTGCGCTCG
This sequence comes from uncultured Thermomicrobiales bacterium, assembly GCA_964601285.1. GTDB lineage: Bacteria > Chloroflexota > Chloroflexia > Thermomicrobiales > CFX8 > CAYWXR01. The sequence goes on from CAZRNC010000273.1 coordinate 2,099, forward strand.
ACGCCGGGTCGTACTGGACCCATCAGGGCTACGGATTGCCCGACCCGCCGGCAAGTGGCCCGGTGATCATCCTCACCGAGGGATTTGGCCGATTGCAGATGGCCGATCCGGTCTATGAGTTTCTGGCCAACCATTCCGGACAGGACGTGTCCGTCTCCGGCCGGACGATGCCTGGCGAGAACCTGGCACGTCCCGAGATTTACATTGCCGGCGATAGCTCGGTGGCGGGAAATGCCAGTGGCGAGCCGGGAGATGGCCGCACCGTCCGTGTTTCCGACACCCACCGGCTGGGAGCGATCGGGCTGGTCGAGAGCGACAAGGTAACCCACACGTCTGCCACCGGCCTGCAACAGGACAGTTTCAACGTCGTCTTCGAAGGCGGCGTCACCGAACGCATCCCGGCAGCAAACATTGAGGTTTTGATCTAGGTCGGGATTTGCAAATCGACATTCTTCAGAAGGGGCGCAATGTATTGCGCCCCTTCGCATCAAGTTACGCCAATTCAAGCGAAGAGCGCTCCTGTTCAATTTGTCATCCGACCGAAGCGGAGAGATCTCGTCCGCCCAGTTTGATCTATTGGAGAATCCGTTCGCCAACGCTCCGATCACGTTCACAAGACCGATGACGAGATCTCTCCGCTTCGGTCGAGATGACGGATGTCGCCACTCCTCCCTGTCTAAACTTGTTGCGAATAGGCGCAATGAATTCAGGTGTTCTGATCAATTCAGAATTATCGAACGTACGCTAGGAAGAACGGAGTTTAGACTGTCATCCTGAGCGAAGTCGAAGGATCTCTTTCCATCCAGCTTGCCTGGTCCTTGATCGTTTCATGGAAGGAGATCCTTCGGCTTCGCTCAGGATGACAGTAAAAGAGGCATGTACAAGCCCAACCTGGAATGAGTTGGAACAAGTGGAAATTTATTGCGCCACTACGATCTGAAGGCGAAACCTAGTCCAGTCATTCTGTAACGCGCATGACGCGATTGACAACAAAGAACCGGGGCGAGCAGCATGCTCGCCCCGGTTCTTTGTTGTTGTTTGCGATGGTCTGACTAGTTGTTGACTTCGCGGTATTCGCCCTCGACGGTGGATTCGTCGTCGGCGGTTTCTGCTTCTTCGCCCTCGGCGTCGGCAGGGACTTCGTCCTCTGGTACCGCGCCGCCGGTCTCTTCGTACATTGATGCGCCCACCTGCGATAGGGTATTCGTCAGTTCCTGATAGGCAGGTCGCAGGCTGTCGATGTTCTCCGGATCGTTCTCCAGGATGTCCTTGACCGTGCTGATCTTGGACTCGAGGTCCAGCTTCAGCGCGCTGTCCACCTTGTCGCCGTAGTCGGTCAGCGTGCGCTCGGCCTGGTAGACCATCGACTCGGCCAGGTTGCGAAGCTCGATGGCCTCACGACGGGCCTTGTCCTCTTCAGCGTGCGATTCGGCTTCCTTGACCATGTCGTCGATCTCGGCATCGGTCAGGCCGCTGGAAGCGGTGATCGTGATCTTCTGCTCGCGGTTCGTTGCCTGGTCGCGGGCGGTGACGTTCAGGATGCCGTTGGCGTCGATGTCAAAGATCACTTCGATCTTCGGGATACCGCGCGGTGCCGGCGGGATGCCATCGAGAATGAACCGGGCGAGGGTTTTGTTATCGACGGACATTGGCCGCTCACCCTGGGTAACCACGATCTCGACCGTGCCCTGGTTGTCGGCGGCGGTGGTGAAGATCTGGCTCTTGCGGGTCGGGATCGTCGTGTTCCGCTCGATCAGCGGGGTAGCGACGCCACCGAGCGTCTCAATGGAGAGTGTCAGCGGGGTAACGTCGAGGAGCAGGATGTCCTTGACCTCGCCGCCGAGCACGCCTGCCTGGATCGCTGCGCCAATCGCGACAACCTCATCCGGGTTGATGCCCTTGTGCGGTTCGTTGCCGAAGAACTCGGCGACGGTCTTCTGGATGATCGGCATACGGGTCTGGCCACCGACCAGCAGCACTTCGTCAATCTCGCTCTTGTTGATCTCTGCGTCCTTGAGCGCCGCCGCCATCGGGCCGGAGGTGCGCTTGACCAGGTCGTCCACAAGCTGTTCCAGCTTGGAGCGGCTAAGGGGGACGTTCAGGTGCTTCGGGCCGCTGGCATCGGCGGTGATGAACGGCAGGTTGATATCGGTCTGCTGGGTTGAGGAGAGTTCAATCTTCGCCTTCTCGGCAGCTTCCTTCAGTCGCTGGAGCGCCATGCGGTCGCTTCGCAGGTCGATGCCTTCAGCGGACTTGAACTCGTCGGCCAGCCAGTCGATGATCCGCTGGTCGAAGTCGTCGCCACCAAGATGGGTATCGCCGTTGGTCGACATGACCTGGAAGACGCCTTCGGAAAGATCGAGCACCGAAATGTCGTAGGTTCCGCCACCTAGGTCGTAGACGGCGATCTTCTCGTCGCCCTTCTTCTCCAGACCATAGGCAAGCG
>CAZRNC010000274.1:0-4544 GCA_964601285.1 uncultured Thermomicrobiales bacterium
TGGTTCTGACTGACCAACGGTTGGAAATTGTCCAGCATCCATTGATCGACGATTGGCTGGCGACGTTGCGCGACGGGCGGACCTCGACCGGCGCCTTTGTGGAGGCGGCCGAGAACATTGCTACCGTGCTGCTTTGGGAAGCGGGTCGTGGCTTACCAGTCCATCAGCAGAGCGTGCCAGGTTTTGCCGGTGATCCGGTTGAGGTGAGCCGCATCGCGGAACCGCCGGCGGGGGTGTCGATTCTCCGGGCCGGTGAGGTGTTCTCCGGTCCGTTCAGGAGGTTGTTTCCGGATGCGGTCCTGTTTCATGCCGGCGTTCGGAGGGACCATGTGACGCTGGAAAACCAGGTCTACAGCTCTTCGTTCAGTGACCCGATTCCCGCACCAGAAGTCTGGATTCTCGATCCGATGCTGGCAACCGGAGGTTCGGTGCTGTCAACACTGCAACTGGTCAACGCGGTATTCGCCGGTCCAGTCAGTGTCATCTCGCTGGTAGCCGCACCGATAGGTGTCGAGACGGTACTTGCGGCCGGGCGAGTGCATCGGATTGTGACAGCGGCCCTTGATCGTGAACTCAACGACCTGGGCTACATCGTCCCCGGCCTTGGCGATGCCGGCGACCGGTTCTTCGGCACACCCTCTGGCTGATCGGGTTAGAACGTGCGGACTAGGTTCCAGATACGGATGCGCGGAGGAATGATTGTTCGCGGAGGTTCGGTGGTGTAGCGCCAGTCGAAATAGTGGCGTCCAACGTTGCCCATCTCAACCGTCCAACCATCCGGATTTGACGGAGTGTAGGTGAGGCAGCGACGCTCGAAACACTGCACCAGGACATCAACCGGAGCCCCACCGACCCGCACCTCGGTCCAGTAGGCTTCGGTGATTGGAAGGCCGGTGACGAAGAACGTTGGTTCGAACAAACGTCCCTCGGTGAGCATGTCGTTCTGGTAGAGCATGCCGGTCATGTTCAGGTATTCCCAGAACACCGACGCGATCTGGTGGTTGGTCTCTTCAACATACCGGGCGGCATAGACCTCGTAGATAGCAAACTCCGGATCATCAATCACCCGGCCGGCGCCATCCATCCGCATCGTCAACAGTGCACCGTCCTCAGCCGGTTGGGCATTCAGTCGGCTCTTGAAGTTTGCATAGGTGGGCGAACCGGGATCGTCCATGTCGCCGGCAACGACGATTCCAGCAGGCGATCGGGTGACAAACTGAAAGTCTCCGACCTGCATCTGCCCTGAAATCATCTCGAGCGCCAGAAGTCCGTTGGTGACAAACCAGTTTGTTTGGTTCAACGCAGCGGGGTCGTTGATTTCCATGCGTGCTTTGTCATAGTAGCGAATGAGCCGTTCGCCACTGGCAGTGCCGTCGTACTCCTCAAATCCGGTGGCAATAGATGTTGGTCCCCAGACCCAGGTGCGCTCGACAACTCCATCTGCAACCGGTTGGTCTGTCGGTTGCCAGGTTTGTTCAAATGACCGGGAAAGCAACGCTCGCAACGTCGCGCCGGCGTCGATCAGCCCTGCTCCGGCTCCGGGTTCTGGTTCCGCCCCGCCAACCGGGATCGTCGATGTGGTCAGCAACGTTCGCATGTCATCAACGGAAAGCGTCGGGTCGATCGCCAACAACAGTGCCAGCGTGCCGGCGACAACCGGTGCGGCAAACGATGTACCTGAAACCGATGACCAGCCATCTCCTTCCTGCGGATCGGACCATGTCGTCAGAATGCCTGCGCCCGGTGCAATGACGTCTACCCGGTTTGCCCGCGAACTGAAACCGGTCAAGACACCCCAGGAAGTGCTGGCTCCAACGGATATCGTCTCTTGCCAGGCGGCAGGGTAAGCGATCGCATCCGGACCGTTGCCGGCAGCAGTGACGACCGGGACACCGTGGTCATTGGCGTAGATCACTGCTTCATGAAGCGCATCCGAAGGCAGGTCGCTACTCAGGCTCAGATTGATGATGTCGGCGCCGTTATCGACCGCCCAAATGATGCCGGTGACAATGGCCGAGATTGGCGAGCCGTCGGCCGAGCCTACCTTCACCGGCAAGATGGTCGCGTTCATCGCAACGCCGGCGATGCCGATGCCATCGTTACCACGGGCAGCGATGATGCCGGCGACGGCTGTGCCGTGGCCCACCTCATCGATTGGCTCATGATGATTGTTCAGCACATCGAACCCCGGCAGCACCTTGCCAACCAGATCCGGATGGTCGTGTGAGACGCCGGAATCAATCACTGCGACGACAACTGATGCATCACCAAACGTGAGATTCCACGCGCCATGCAGGTCAATCGTTTCCAGCCATGGCTGTCCCTGGATCAATGGGTCATTTGGAACGTAGGTGTATTCGGCAAACCGGTCGCTCTCTGCCCAGATGACCCGCGGGTCAGATGCAAGCTGCGCCAGCGCTACCGTAGCTGCCGTACTGGTGGTGAACTCCAGAATATAGCCTTGCTCAATACCGGCCATTGGCTGAATGTCCGACGGATCGAGTGTTTCAACAGCGTGGAGATCGGGTACGTTGAGACGCACCATCAAGCGATGGACTTGCTCACTGGTGGTCATGCTGGTTGCTGCCACAGAGGCTACACCAGCCGACAGCACGTGCAGGCAAAGCAGGATGATGAGCAGATATCTGCCACGGGAGCGCACGTTGGTTATTACCCTCCCAGTCTGGCGGCTGCCCTCACAAACCCGGAGCCACAGCAGCCAGAATCGCCCGAGTATCGGCGAGTCATTGCACAAATTGATAATACATCGCTACACAAACAGGTGACGGAAACACTATGTCGGGACACAGAAAACGGGGCGCACCGACGTGCGCCCCGTTCGGATGATTCGTTTCGAACCGGCTATCCTAGCTGCCGATCTCCGAGGCAAATTCCTGCTCGGCGAGCGTCAGGGATTCGTCGATGATCGTCACGACGCGGTCCATCTCATCCTGAGTGATGACGAACGGCGGTGCGACGTGGATGATGTCCCAGACGCGGGCGAGCAGACCGCGCTCGTTCATGTGCTCGCTGACGCGCTTCACGAACTGGTGCTCGCGGCCCCACTTCTCCTGGGTCTCCTTGTTCTTGACGATCTCGACGCCAAGCATCAGGCCCAGTCCGCGAACATCGCCGACGGTCGGGTGGCTGCGAAGTTCGTTCAGCTGAGCCTTCATGTATTCGCCCTTGTCGGCCGACTGCTGAACGAGGTCCTCTTCCTTGAAGATCTGGATGTTCTTGAGCGCCGCGGCGCAGGCTACAGCCTGGCCACCGAAGGTCAGCAGGTGGCCGAGCGCAACGTCGCCCTTCTCCTTGAAGCCTTCGAAGACGCGGTTGCTAACACCGACGGCACCGATCGGCGCATAGCCGGAGCTAAGTCCCTTGGCCATCGTGATCATGTCTGGCACAACGTCCATGTGCTCCATGGCGAAGTACTTGCCACTGCGCCCCCAGCCGTTGATGACTTCGTCAGCAATCAGGAGCACACCGTGCTTGTCGCAAATCTCGCGCAATCGCTTCCAGTAGGCTGCCGACGGAATCTGGACGCCGTTGGCAGTCGAAATCGGTTCGGCGATGATTGCTGCCACGGTTTCCGGATCCTGATATTCAATCTCCTGCTCGAATGCGTTGGCGCAGGCGATCTCATCCTCAACACCGGTCAGGCCCGGGAACTGCGAGCGGTAGTTGTTTGGTGATGGCACGTGGTAGACACCGGCCATAAACGGGCCGAAGTACTGCTCCTTGCGGCCGCTGGTCAGGCTCATCGCACCGTGGGTCATACCGTGGTAGGAACCGCGGCGGGCGATGATTTTGTAGCGTCGTGGGAATCCACGCATCGCCTGGACCTGCTTGGCGATCTTGACGGCGCTCTCAACTGCTTCCGAACCGCCGGAGCAGAAGAAGAGGCGGTCGATGTCGCCCGGCAGGAGGTCTGCTACTGCTTCGGCCAGGGCAACCGTCGGGACGGTCGTGTAGCTGGCGGCCGACACGTAGGCCAGCCTGGCCGCCTGCTCCGCCATCGCCTCGCCGATCTCGGCACGGCCATGACCGGCATTGACGACCCAGAGGCCGGCGATGCCATCGATGTATTCTTTGTCATAGACATCGTAGAGCCGGGCGCCTTCGCCGCGGTCGAAGACCTTCATCCCCTGGTTCTCGGCGATTTCCGTCCAGTTGGCGGAGTGAACCCAGACGTGCTCCAGAGCGCTCTTGGTGTACTGCTCTGCCGTCAACGTTCCAGCTCCACTATTGGATTCTGATACAGCCACGCAGGCTCTCCTTTCCAACTGTCCGAAGGTAGACCACCGGGTCCAGATTGAGTGGTGCCTGTTCGCGACAGTGTTGTGTTGTTCCGACGGAACCGAAATCGGCCCGTGCTCGGCACAGTATAGCAACGAAACCGGGAGTTTTTGGGAATTCCCGAGAGGTGAAGACCTTCCAGATTTCACCCATTGCGGGAAGCTGAACGAGCTGGCAATTGCCGGCATGTTTCCACCGCTGGAGCCCGGGTTATCGCCGGAATCCGGGTGATTTTCAGGCGAGAA
>CAZRNC010000275.1:0-4523 GCA_964601285.1 uncultured Thermomicrobiales bacterium
AATTGAACCGGTGCTCTCTTCGTTGGAATTGGCTTAACTTGATGCGAATGGGGCGAATGCAAGTCGCCCCTACGAAGTCCCGCAGCATCGATAGATTCACTGCCTCGATTGGATTCCAAAATTGCACATCACCTTCTTGCCCGGCAGCGTTGTCGGATATGTTGGCTATCCGGAAGCACTCTTTGTCCGTGGGCTGGCCACCGGGCTGGTTGAACGTGGACACAGGATTCGCATCCTCGAAGAACGGCAAAACGAGTTCCTGAAACGGACGCTGCTCGACGCCGGCGCCGAGCCTTCTCGACACTTCCACCAGCAGTTCCCGAATCTGATGTATCACACGTTTGAGCCACGCTCCGGTGCGCCGCTGCTCGAATGGGTCCTGGGTGAACTCTCGATGGTCGATGTTGCTGTTGCTGTTGACGGGATCGGCAACGAACTCTGCCGCTGGATCGCCAACCTGACCGAAACCAGGTTGATCCGTGCCTATATGACCTTTAATCCGGATGAGCTAACCAGCGAAAAAGCAGGCTCACTGGAGCTGGAGAAGTACGACCTCATCCTCGCGCCGTCCCGCCCGGCAGCCCAACTGCCCTGGTCTGAAATCCCGCCGGCTCTCGCTTCCCAGGATGATCAGGATCACTTCCGGACCAACATCCCCGACCGGTTGCAGGCAATCCTCAGCGACCCGCAAGACGCATCAGCAACCTTCGAGCAGGTCATGGCGGTCATGCAGCGCTAGGAGTCCACCTAGCGTATCGTGTCATGCTGTTTCGCAACCCTGTGAGGGCGCATCGCATGCGTCCGGCTGCTTGAACTACTTCCGGTTTTGGCGTGTACGGGCCGGTGTGTTTGTCATCCTGAGCGAAGTCGAAGGCTCTCGAGCCACGGATCTTTCCAGGTGACGTCAAGATTTGAGGGTCGAGGTCACTCGACTTCGCTCGGGATGACAAGCGTAGGCGGCTCGAGATGACAGACAAACATGCGTGTACCTGCCAACACATGAACTCGTTCGAGACGAAACGATACGCTACTCGGGAATCGCTGCGAGCCACTCCTCGAACAGGGCGCCAGTTGCTTCGCGGTTGGTGAACCACCAGTCGTGGTTGACAAAAAACTGCTTCGGACGAAGTGCCGGGCTGGTGGGCAGCCGTTCACGGAACTCCTCGTGCAGCAGATCGAAGGAACGCTCGTTGATCGGGCCAAACGGCACTTGCGAGGCGAACGCCGCACCGGTCTCCGGCAGGCTGGCAAATCTCAGAAAGTCCATCGCGACATCGGCGTTCTGGCTGCCATTCGGCAAAACCCAGGAATCGCCCGAAATCGCAGCCTGATTCCACTGGATGACGACCGGCGCACCTTCTGCGCTCAACCGGTCGATCCGGCTGTTCCAGACACTGACCAGATCAATATCTCCACTTGCCATCATCTGGGTCGGCTGTGCCCCTTGCTCCCACCAGAGCAGCAGGTGCTCGCGGATCTCCTCCAGCTTGGCGAGCGCACGCTCAACATCAAGCGGATAGAGGTCTTCCACCTCGACTCCGTCAGCCAGCAGCGCAAACTCCAGGGTTGTCTGCGGATTGCGGTGCAACCCACGGCTACCGGGGAACTGTTCGACGTCCCAGAAATCTGCCCACGACTCTGGTTCCTGGCCGTTTTCCCAGAATCCCTCCCGGTACGCGAGGATTGTCGAATGGAACGATGAAGCCAGACCGTGCTCCAGCATGGCTTCCGGGATCAGATCTTCTGTTTCTATCTGCTCGTAATCAATCGGCGAGATCAGGCTGAGGTTCGCCAGGAACAGGACATCCTCGTTCAACACATCACAGACATCCCAGATAACCTCTGCGGTATCCACCTGGGTACGAAGCATGGCCAGATCGGTTAGCGCAGTCTGGACATTTGCACCGGTGAGCCGTTGGAACGGTTCAAAGAATGCACGATGCTGGGCCTCCTGATACTCACCGCCCCAACTGGTGACAGTAAGTGTGCGTCCCTCCCAGCGGGTGGGATCGTCAAAACCAGGGGCCGATTCAACCAGCACCGGGGTCGGCGTTGGATCTGGCTCAGGCTCCGGCGTTGCCGTGTTTTCCGGCTCGTCGTCAGCACAGGCTGACAGTGCAATTCCGGCGACAGAACCGGCAATACCGGTCAGCAGCAAACGCCGGCTCAAGCGACGGCCCGGCATTGAAATGCCGGCAGGCTTCACTCTACGAGACATAGGTGCCCTTCGATGAGGCAAGTCCGCCGGTACTCAACCGCAAACCATCGCCGCTCTCCCACGGCCAACATGCGGGACGCCGGTTACCATAGGATACCGGTTTGATGGTCAGATGACGACGTTACTCGCCGGCATCGCCCTCGGCGACAGCCTGCACCTGTTCGCCCTCACCTCGAGGCAAGCGATCGCGGAATGCGCCAACAGTCCGCGAGAACCGCTCGCTGATCTCCGACGCCTCCCGGCTCAGCGTTTCCTTCCAGAGCACATTCACCTGGCCCATCTGGCGGAACTTCTTGTAGCGATCGTCCAGCAGGCGGCGCTCGTTCGGAGACCCGATGTCTCCCAGCGCCCAGAGAACCGAATCCAGCAAGAGCGTTGCTGCAAAGTCTGGATCGGTGTGCGCCCCGCCGCCCGGCTCTTCGATCAACCCATCGGCGACACCAAGTCGCAGGCAGTCATGGGCCGTGATCTTCAGCGAAGCTGCGACATCCGGTGCACGGCTGGAGTCACGGTAAAGAATGGCGGCCGCACCTTCCGGAGCGATCACCGAGTACACCGAGTTTTCCTGCATCAGAATGCGGTCGGCTACGCCAAAGGCAATCGCGCCGCCACTGCCACCCTCACCAATGACAACAGCAACCACTGGCACCGGCAGCGTGCTCATCGTGGCCAGGCTCTGGCTGAGCGCCGATGCAAGTCCACGTTCTTCCGACTCAATGCCCAGGAACGCTCCGGGGGTGTCAATGAAAGTGATCACCGGGCAACGCAATCTACCGGCGAGTTCCATGACTCGCAGCGCCTTGCGATACCCCTCTGGTAATGCCTGCCCTCCACGGCGCTCCGCGTCTCCATGGCCCCGTTCGTGGCCAATGATCGCCACGCCACGTCCACCAACCTCGCCGAGTCCAGCGATGATTGCAGGATCATCGCCATAGAGACGGTCACCATGCAACTCGACAAACTGTGGAGTGATCCGCCGGATGTAGTCCATCGTCGTTGGCCGGTTATCCATGCGGGCGATCCGCAAAGCGGACCATGCCTCTGCCGTCGCGTCCGACTGCTCCGGTGTGGCAGGACGAGAGAGTTGCGGGCTGGGCTGTTCGCCACGATCGAGCACTCGCAACACCGTCGAGAGCGTATCGCGCATTCTCGACCGCTCGACGATTGCATCAATGAAGCCATGCGCCAGCAGGTATTCAGCGGTGTGGGTCTTCAGCTCGCCTTCATCGTCCCGGCTCTTGCTGGTGCCGGCGATGACCCGTGGGCCGGCAAACCCGATCAATGCGCCCGGCTCGGCCATGATCACATCACCCTGGCTAGCAAACGACGCATAGATACCGCCGGTCGTCGGGTCGGTCAGCACGGAGATGTAGGGCACGTTCGCGTCATGCAACCGTTGGGCAGCCGCACTGGTCTTCGCCATCTGGACCAGGCTAAGCATCCCTTCTTGCATACGGGCGCCTCCACTGGCAACGATCGTCACCAGCGGCAGCTTGCGAGAGGCGGCATGCTCAAAGGCCAGTGTTACCTTTTCGCCAACAACCGACCCCATGCTGCCGCCAAGGAAGCGGAAATCAACGACGGCCAGCACGACTTCCTGGCCACGAATCCGCGCACGGCCGGTCAGGACCGCCTCGTGCAACCCGGTCTTCTCACGAGCAGCCGCCACCCGCTCCTGGTATGGCTTGGAGTCGGTGAACTGGAGTGGATCAACCGAAACGATGTTCGAGTTGATCTCTTCAAAGGTATCGGAATCAGCGGTCATCTCGACCCGATCCCAGGCACCGATTCGCGCATGTTTGCCGCACGACGAACATACCCGGACCTGCGCCCAGAGCTTGTCCTTTGTCAGATCGTAACCACACTGATCGCACGTCACTGAAGCTGGTGCGTCCAGTTGGACTGCTTCCTTGGCGCTCATGGGGTTCCTCCTTGGAGTTGGTGAAAATATTGGCTTCAATAGGTGTTGAAAGTGAAAACGATGGACCCGGGTTCGACTTGAGGTTCGCCGCTATTGGCTGGAATCCAGAGCGTTGCGAAGCTCGCGGACCCGGTTGACATCCACAGGATTGCGGACGTCTCCATCAATCTTAATCCAGCTACCGGCAATCAGTCCCTGTGCCGGAGGTATGAGTTTTCCGGCGTTGGCAGCGCTGGCACCCGACCCGACATAGACCGGGACCTCACCGGCGGCGGAAACAGCTGCCTGCACGTCCTCGATAGAAGCAGATTGCCCTGTCGCCGACCCGGTCACGATGACAGCATCTGCCAATCCTCGCACCACAACATCGGCAACGGCGTCCCC
>CAZRNC010000276.1:0-2150 GCA_964601285.1 uncultured Thermomicrobiales bacterium
CGCTCTCCCAGGTCCGCTCGAGAATCTCCAGGCGCGAGCGCAACTGCCCCAGCTCCCGTTCGGTCGATGCGAGCGTTTCGCGGTGGCGGTGTTCGGTTTGCTGGAGTGTATCCAGCGTCTGAAGATGCTCCTCGCGGGTTTCGATGGCGGCTTGACGGGCGCGATTAGCATCTTCCAACCGGGATTCGAGCGCTGTCCGGGATTGCTGCAGCCGGTTGATCTGGTCGGATTCGTTGGCAATCTGTTGCCGGATGGCGGTCTGCTCCGCTTCGAGCGAGGTCGTTCGGGTGGAGAACGATAGCAGCCGGCCCTCAGCCTCGGCGATTGACCGGCTCATTTGCAGCACTTGCTGCTCGAGCGCAGCCCGTTGCTGTTCCTGTTGTGCTCGTTTCTCACCACGTAGTTTGGCGGCAGATTCCTGACGCTCAAGTTCGGCCGCACGCGCGGCCAGGTCGTTCCGGAGAGCGTCGATCGTGTTCGATAGCTCAGTGGCTTCCTGCCGGGCGTGTTCCTGGCGGGTGGCAAGCTCTTCACTGGACCGTTCAAGATCGGCCAGCCGGGTGGTGGTTGCCCGTTGCTCGGCGCTCAGCAGATCGTGACGGTGCCTGGCTTCGGCAAGTTCGCGTTCACGGCCGGCCAGCCGCTCGGCCTGCTCTTCCTGCCGGGCAACCGCCCGGCGCTCCTCGTTCCGGAGTTGGGCCAGGCGTTGGGCGTGGCTCTGGTGGCTAGATTCTGTGTCGGTGAGGTGCTGATCCGCTGCCGACAACGCGTCGGTGGCCAGGTTGATTTTTGCGGTGGAGTCGCGCCAGAGCTTGCCGTAATACTGCCGCTGAAGCCCCTGCAGCCGATCCCTGATCTCGCCATACTCGCGAGCCTGGCGAACCGAACGCTCCAGAGACCGTACCCGCGGTGCAAGCTCGGCCAGAATGTCGCGTAGCCGCTGAGCGTTGCCGGCTGTTTCGCCAAGCGAGCGGGTCGCCTCGTTGGACCGCAAGCGTAATCCTGCTATCCCGGCGGCATGCTCAAACAGCCCGCGCCGGTCTTCCGGCCGCTGGCTGAGCACGGCATCGACCAGCCCCTGGCCGATGATCGTGTGTGCCTGTCCAAGCGGGGCGGTCAGTTGCTGGATGTCCTTCAACCGGACCTTGCTGCCGTTGATCAGATACTGGCTTTCGCCGGAACGGTAGGCTCGCCGGGCGATGACGATTTCGCTGAATTCAAGCGGTAGGTCGCCGTCGGCGTTATCAAGAGTGAGGGTGACTTCTGCCATGCCCATCTGCGACCGCCGGTCGGAGCCGGAGAAGATGATGTCCTCGGTGCGGCGTCCGCGCAGGTTGCTGTATTGCTGTTCGCCGAGCACCCAGCGCAGGGCCTCGGCGACGTTCGATTTCCCCGAACCGTTTGGCCCGATGATCGCCGTGATACCCCGGTCGAAGACAAAGGTCGTGGGCGAGGCAAAGCTCTTGAAGCCGTGAATCTCCAGCTTCTTCAACAGCACGGTCATGCCGGCCGTTTGCCTGTTCTGGAAACCATCACCCGTATCCCCCACACCAACATCGTTCGATCCACGATGCTACCACTCGAGGGGAGCGAGGGTCAGACGAACCGCTAGTTGCGGGCGACTGCGATTTCGCGCATATGGGCAGGAGCCCCTTCAACAGGCAGATCGTCCCCGTCGCGGAGGGCGAGTTCGACACGAAGGCTGATGGCTTCCTCAGCCATGGCAAATGCATCGTCGACACTGATGCCATAGGTAGAGATTTCCAGAGTGGGAACATGAGCGTAATAGAGGTTCTCATCGTCCGGATCACTGGTAACGACGACTGCATAGCTCAATATCAAGCTCCCCCATCGAACAATTCGGATAGTGGCAAGCTGAACCCGGGCAGGACGTCTTCGCCATCGAGTGAATCTTCAAACTGCACTGACTCCCAGGTCCGGTTTGCCCGGTAGATGCTGATCATGCGGTTGTCCGGATAGACGACCCAAACGAGTTGAACCCCGGCATCAAGATAGCGAGTCACTTTGTTCGAGATGTCTCCCGGACGCTCAGATGGCGAGATGACTTCAACAACGAGGTCGGGAATGGTCTCGACGAACTTGCGCTTGTCCCGATCCGCAGGGAGCCGTCCTGATCGGATGAAGGCAAC
>CAZRNC010000276.1:2250-4497 GCA_964601285.1 uncultured Thermomicrobiales bacterium
TTGCCATTGGTGCCCCCTTTGTCCGGGATTGGCGAGAACGGGTGTGGGCTAACGATACATCGTCAGGGAGTCGATCAGCGAGCTGTGCTAGTCTCGTCTGTTAAGACAACTTCGATTGACCTGCAGGAACTTCGGGAGGAACATGGTGAGCGTTGATGCAGCGGCCCTGAACGGGCTTAGATGGCGGCCGGTGGGGCCGTTCCGTGGCGGACGGGTGATCGCCGTCGCCGGACACCCGACCGAGCTGGCTACCTTCTATATGGGTTCGACCGGTGGCGGTGTCTGGAAGACCGTTGACGGCGGAACCTACTGGGAGAACATCTCCGACGGCTACTTCAAACGGGCCTCGGTCGGCGCGATTGCCGTCAGCGAATCCGACCCGAACGTCATCTATGTTGGCATGGGCGAGTCGACGATCCGCAGCAACGTTTCCCATGGTGACGGCGTCTACAAGTCGGTCGATGGCGGACGCTCCTGGGAGAACGTCGGGTTGGCCGAGACGCTCAATATCAGCAAAGTCCGTATTCATCCAACCAATCCGGATCTGGTGTACGTCGCGGCGCTGGGTCATGCGCATGGTCCAAATCCGGAGCGCGGCATCTATCGCAGTCAGGATGGCGGCAAGAGCTGGGAACTGGTGCTCTTCCAGAGTGAAGAGGCCGGCGCAGTTGACCTCTCCATGGATCTGACCAATCCGCGAGTGCTCTACGCCGCCTTCTGGGAAGGTGTCCACCGGGCGCACGAGCTGGTTAGCGGCGGTCCCGGCAGCGGGCTGTTCTGTTCCGACGATGGTGGTGACACCTGGCAGGAGATCACCCGCAATCCAGGATTGCCAGAGGGCTTGCTGGGCCGGATGGGCATTGTCGCTTCACCGGCGAAAGCTGGCCGGGTCTGGGCGATCATCGAGGCGAAAGAGGGCGGTGTCTACCGTTCCGATAACTACGGTGCAAGCTGGGTCCGGACAGGTGAGCATCGTGAGGTGCGCCAGCGACCATGGTATTACATGCATATCTTCGCGGATCCGGTCGATCCGGAGACGGTCTGGGTGATGAATCTCAACGCCTGGAAATCGACCGATGCCGGCAACACCTTCAAGCTGGTGACTGGCACCCATGGCGACTATCACGAACTCTGGATAGACCCGAAGAACACCCAGCGGATGATCCAGGGGAACGATGGTGGTGCGACGGTCAGCTTCAATGGTGGGGAGACCTGGTCAACGATCTACAACCAGCCAACGACCGAGTTCTATCACGTCACCACCGACAACCAGACGCCCTACCGGATCTATGGTGCGCAGCAGGACAACACGACGATGAGCATCGCCAGCCGGTCGAACCGCGGGGCGATCACCGCCCAGGACAGCTACGAGGTTGGCGGGGGTGAGAGTGGCTACATTGCCATCCGTCCGGACGACCCTAACATCATCTTCGCCGGCAATTTCGCCGGGATGATCACCCGCTACGACCATCGCACCGGCCAGCGACAGAACATCATCGCCTGGCCGGAGGAGTCTGCCGGCTGGGGTGCGGAAGACCTGAAATACCGCTTCCAGTGGACCTTCCCGATTCTGCTCTCACCCCACGACCAGGATGTGCTCTACATCACCTCGCAGTACGTCCACCGTTCGACCGACGAGGGGCACAGCTGGGAGGTCATCAGCCCGGATCTCACCCGCAACGACAAGTCGCTGCAAGGGCCATCCGGCGGACCGATCACGATCGACAGCAACGGCATGGACTACTACTGCACGATCTTCGCCTTTGCCGAGTCGCCCTTGAAGAAGGGTGTCCTCTGGACCGGTTCGGACGACGGGCTGGTGCATCTTTCGACCGATAACGGCGAAACCTGGACCAATGTCACGCCGGACCATATGCCGGAATGGTCGCTGGTGTCGATTCTTGAGGCGTCGCCGCATGACGAAGGAGCCGCCTATATCGCGGTCGACCGCCACCGGCACGATGATTTCGCGCCCTACCTCTACAAGACCAGCGACTACGGCAAGAGCTGGACGAAGATCACCTCCGGCATCCCCGAGGATGACTTCATGCGGGTGATCCGCGAGGATCCCAACCGGCGTGGACTGCTCTACGCCGGCAGCGAGACCGGCATCTACGTCTCGTTTGACGATGGTGAGAACTGGCAGCCGTTCCGCCAGAACCTGCCGGTCGTGCCGGTGCATGATCTGGTGATCAAGGATGGCGATATCGTCCTCGGAACCCATGGGCGTGGCTTCTGGGTGCTGGA
>CAZRNC010000277.1:0-4477 GCA_964601285.1 uncultured Thermomicrobiales bacterium
GTGATGCCATCCCGGTCAGAGCCAACAACCAGCGCGATCAGGTAAGCGGCGCTACCGGCCAATCCTCCTGCAAGCAGGATGAGCGCAATGACCCAGAGGGCGAAGCGTCTCACGAAACGCCCGGGCCATGTGACGCAGCGGAATAGGTCGCCAGCGCCCGGCTGATGTCATCGCCATATTTCACGAGATAGGTCGGGATGCCCATCGCAGCGAGGTCGCTCACCACGAACAGTGCATTTTCACCAGAGCCGAAGGTGCTCGGTTCAACGATGATCGCGACCGATTGCACCCCTCTGCTGGCGATTTCCGTCAGGCTGAGTGCCCACTCCTCGTTCGTCGAAGACGTAATCGCAACCAGCGTGCAATTGCGGTTGAACAACTGACTCTCGGCAAGCAGCATCTCTCCGAATGGCGTCGTGCCGTCTGCCCGGACAACAGCCAGTTCCTCAAGAATCTTGAACATCTGCCGGCCACCACGATCTGCCGGCATCACCATCGAATGTGCCCCGTTGGAGATGACACCAACGTTTCGGTTCTGCTGCAGAAAGTGCCGGGCCATCGACGCCGCAATCGTCACGGCATACTCTTCAGTCGAATCCAGCCAGAACGTCAGTGGAACATCATCGCCGCGGAAGTTCGGCAAGGCAGATGACCCGGTCGCTCCGGCCTGGACGGCTGCCTGCATATCGACAGCAATCCAGATATCTGCCGTTGGATCCAGTTCAAACTCTTTCACCATCAGCTTGTTGGTCCGGGCGGAAGCTTTCCAGGCAATCCGGTTGAACGCATCGCCGGGGAAATAATCCCGAACGCTTGAGGCATTGGGAGTGACAAACGGTGTCCGTTTCTGGATTGCCGACCCACCCGGCAGATCACCAACCGGCAACGTAAAGGCGCTGAGGTCGACCGTCGCCGGATAGACCAGCAGGTCGTGCGTGTCAGGAATGACATGAAAGCGCGGGAAAAGGCCAAACGGGTCGCCACTTCGAAGCACCAGCGGCCCAACCCGGAAGCGGCCACGCCGGCCACAGGTCGTCTCTGCGCGCCAGCGGTAGGAGTCCTTCGGGCCAAGGTGGACGACACGTGACACGAGGTGACCCGGCATGTCGGATTGGTCGATAACTTCAACCCAGAGCTTCGAGAGCCGGCCAGCGTTGACAATTCGCAGGCGCTCCATGAACGTCTGGCCAACCTGGGCGCGGTCTGCGCGAGTCTCACGGGTGATCGACACGTCCCGCAAGCTGAGCCAGCTCCAGAACCATGCAATCAGGATGATGCCGATGATCGTGAAGAAGACCTTGTCCAGCACATCCCACTGGTTGAGCTGGGAAAGGAGCAGGATGCCACCAGCGACGATGATGACCTTCAGAACATTCATCAGTCACCCCGGCGTAGCCGCCGGCCCCTACCAGCTTCAACCGGAGCAGCGTTCTGCATGCCTCCTGGTACCGGCACCATTGTCAGCAGTTCCCGGACAATGCCACGGGCATCGATATTCCGCATTCTTGCCGATGGACTGACGATGATCCGGTGAGCAAGCGCCGGCTCGGCAAGATCCTTCACGTCATCAGGCGTTACATAGTCACGCCCCTGCATGGCGGCCCAGGCTCGCGTTGCATTGAACAGCGCCAGCGAACCTCGAGGGCTCGCGCCAAGGTAGACCTGCTCGTGCTGCCGGCTCGCGTCGACCAGATCGACGATGTATTCCTTGAGACGGTCATCAACGTAGACTTCCTTGATCGCTTCCTGAGCGGCCTCCAGGTCTTCCTGGGTTACGACCTGGGCAAGCGTCTCGAGCGGATGGGTCTTCGCCAGGTTGTCGAGAATCTGGAGTTCATTCGTTCGCCCCGGATAGCCGAGTGAGAGACGGACCAGGAAGCGGTCGAGCTGCGCTTCCGGCAGCGGGAACGTTCCTTCGTACTCAATCGGGTTTTCGGTGGCAAGCACGACAAATGGTGACGGCAGTTGGTGCGTAATACCATCAACCGTGATTTGGGCTTCTTCCATTGCCTCCAGCAGTGCAGATTGGGTCTTTGGCGTCGCCCGGTTAATCTCGTCTGCCAGCACAATCTGGGAGACAATCGGGCCGGGCCGGAACTCGAAGTCCATCGTCTGCTGATTGAAGATGCTGACACCGGTCACGTCGCTTGGCAGCAGGTCAGGCGTGAACTGGATGCGCTTGAACACACAACCAACACTGCGGGCGATCGACTTTGCCAGAACGGTCTTGCCAACACCTGGGACGTCTTCGATCAATACGTGTCCCCGGCAAAGCAATGCAATCAAGACGAGCCGAACCTCGCGGTTCTTTCCCACGATGACTCGGCCCACGTTGTTGGATACCTGGTCGGCTAGATATTGAACCGATTCCATGCTGCTCCCTTACCGACGCGAATCGCAATGCGCCGCGAAGTTTCCCTGAATGTCCCGTTTGTTCACGCGGAAACAGGCTCGAAACGCTTCGCTGGATGGACGACTTCCAGCATCTACCCACGTGAACGATGAACTGGTGTGGCACGCAAAGTCCACGATGGGCCGAACCTGTGTCTCGTTACAATCAAAGATTATAGCAACCTGACCTGATCCCGAATGTTCATGAGTGACAGGTATTCGCGCCGGACGGTCGAAACGGTTGAATTTCCGGATTGTTCGTACACAATCCTTATAATGGATGGCGTAACGAGAGGAACATACCTTTGGCTGACTCCGGCATCGTCCCGACGAATGATTCATCCACCAGGCAACGTCTCGTTTTGGTCGATGGCTATGGCCTCGCATTCCGAGCGTTCTTTGCCCTCCCTCCGAGCCTCGCAACCGCGGCGGGCGAGATCACCAACGCGACCTTCGGCTTCACCTCGATGCTTCTGGATGTACTTCGCGCCCACAACCCCGAATACATGTTAGTGACGTTTGATGTAGGAAGAACATTCCGACACGATAGTTATGAAGACTACAAGGCACATCGTGCGCCAATGCCTGATGAAATGCGTCACCAGATGGGCAGAATCCGGCAGGTACTCGAGGTCCTGAACGTGCCGGTCTATGAGGCCGAAGGTTTCGAAGCAGACGACGTCATCGGGACACTGTCGAAACAGGCATCTGAGCAGGGCTATGAGGCGTTCGTCGTCACTGGTGATTCCGACCTGCTCCAGTTGGTAGACGACCATGTCTGGATTGTCATGCCGGGCGCAACACGGTTTGGCGAATACCGGCT
This sequence comes from uncultured Thermomicrobiales bacterium, assembly GCA_964601285.1. Taxonomy (GTDB): domain Bacteria; phylum Chloroflexota; class Chloroflexia; order Thermomicrobiales; family CFX8; genus CAYWXR01. The sequence continues at coordinate 3,215 of CAZRNC010000277.1, forward strand.
GTTCGACCGGCAGGCAGTGCTGGATCGCTACGGATTCGGCCCGGAACGGGTGGCCGAATACAAGGCGCTCGTTGGCGACAAATCCGACAACATCCCCGGTGTTGCCGGCATTGGCGACAAGACGGCCAAGGCACTCATCGAACAGTTTCCGTCGCTCACTGAACTCTATGACAACCTCGAATCCATCACGCCACCTCGCGCCCGCAATGCCCTGGAGAAAGGCAAGGATAGCGCCTGGCAGAGCCTGGAGCTGACCACGATCGTCCGCGATGTGCCGGTCGATCTAGATATCGAAAGCTGCACCGTTCACGACTACGATCGCGATGCAACCTTCGAACTGTTCCGCGAGCTTGAGTTCCGCAACCTGACGGCAAAGCTGCCAAACTCTTCGCGTGAGGCGGAGACCGACGAAAACGACACCCGTGGCCAGATGGCAGAGTGGAAGGTCATCTCGACCGAAAAGCAGCTTCGTGATCTCGCTGCGGAGATCGCCGGCGCCGAGCATGTGGCCGTCGATGTTGAAACCGACGGTACGCACCCGGTGATGTGCGACCTCGTTGGCATCGCGATCGCGACCGACCCGCTGAAGGCATACTATGTGCCGCTTACTCACGAAGGCGGCCCGAATGCCGACAACGACCTGGCCCGGGAACTGCTCGCGCCGGCGCTCCGGGAGCACAAGGGCATCGTTGCGCATCATGGAAAGTTCGATCTCGCCGTGCTGGTCCGGCATGGCTACGACGGCATCACCATCGAATTCGACACCATGCTGGCAGCATACATTCTTGGTGAAACGGCCTACGGGTTAAAGGACCTCGCGTTCCAGCGCCTCGGCTGGGAGATGACCCCGATTACCGACCTGATCGGCAAGGGGAAAGCCCAGATCACCATGGACAGGGTTCCGGTCGAGTCCGCGGCCGAATATGCCGCCGCTGATGTTGAATCAACGCTCCGGCTTGCTCCACCATATCGTGAGGAACTGAAGGCCCGCGACCAGGAAATGCTCTTCAACGACATCGAAGTGCCGTTGATCGACATCCTTATCCGGATGGAAGGAACCGGCATCGCGCTGGATACCGACCTGCTGAAAGGGCTAAGCAAACAGCTCGAAGCCCAGATTGGAGAGCTACGCAGCGACATCTACGCGGCAGTTGGTCACGAGTTCAACATCAACTCCCCTTCCCAATTGGCAAACGTCCTGTTCGAGGAGATCGGACTGCCGGCCGGCCGCAAAACGAAGACCGGCTACTCGGTCAGTCAGGA
>CAZRNC010000278.1:0-4471 GCA_964601285.1 uncultured Thermomicrobiales bacterium
ACCTGGCAGAAGATTCGCGATGCCATGCTCAATCCTCCACCCAACACCGTCGGTGCATCGCGCTCGCGCAACCGTGCCGGCGTGCTGCCGGTCGGCATGCTAAAGGAAGAGAACCGTCAGTACAACGGTCACAATCTGGACGAAATCGCCGCCACCCGCGGCGAGGAGTGGCCGGATACCGTCCGCTACCTGCTGCTTTCCGAACAGCAGCGCATCGGCACGATCTTCTTCATGATGAGCGAGGAGAACGTCGCCAAGCAGTTGCAGCTGCCCTGGATCAAGGTCAGCTCCGACGCCGGCGGGCTTGACCCGGACACCCAGACCAACGCCACCCACCCGCGTGCCTATGGCACCTTCACCCGTGTGCTCGGCAAGTATGTCCGCGAAGATGGTGTGCTCGAGCTGGAAGATGCCATCCGCAAGATGACCTCGTCAGTCGCCGACCGCCTCAGCATCCGCGACCGCGGCATGCTGCGCGACGGCATGTACGCCGACGTCGTCATCTTCGACCCGGAAACGGTCGCCGACGTCTCAACCTTCACCGACCCGCACCACCTCTCGGTCGGCATCCGCGACGTCTGGGTCAACGGTGGTCGAGTGCTGGAAAACGGCATCCACACCAACGCCACCCCCGGCCGCATCGTCGACGGCCCCGGCCGGCAGGTATAGGGCCAACCCTGGTATCTTCCGGTCGTCATGCGCAGCCCCGGTCAGATGAAACGTCCCCACCCAGGTGGGGACGTTTCTGACTCCACCTACAGTGGATCGAGATTTATGGTGAGATTGCGTTAGACCTGTTGCGGCCGTAAAGGATTCAAACTGTGAGCCTGTTTAAACGATCTTCCGCTCCCGCGCTCGCCCCTCATCAGGACGACCTCCGCGACCGCGCTATCTCGCTGCTGACACAGACCGAAGCCATCGCACGATCGTTCCCGGGGACGGATAACGTCGAGGATGACCTGAGGCTCGTCCGGCAGGCGAAGCAGCAGCTTGAGGCGCTGTTTCTTCTCGTTGTTGTGGGGGAGTTCAACTCGGGGAAGTCGGCGTTTATCAATGCGCTGGTGGGTGAGCCAGTGATGCCCGAGGGGGTGACGCCGACGACGGCGATGATTCATCTGCTGGTCTATGGCGAGCCGGGGCCGGATGAGACGATTGATAGCGTTATCATCCACCGGCATCCGGCGGAGTTTCTGCGGGAGATCAATGTCGTTGATACGCCGGGGACGAATGCGATTCTGCGGGAACACGAGGCGATTTCGCAACGGTTCGTGCCGCGGTCGGATCTGGTGCTGTTTGTCACTTCGGCCGACCGGCCGTTCAGTGAGTCGGAACGGGCATTCCTGGAGGAGATTCGCAACTGGGGCAAGAAGATCGTTATCGTCCTGAACAAGATCGACCTGCTGGAGAATGAGGCGCAGATCGAGGAGATCACCCGTTTCATCGCCGGCAATGCCAGCCGGCTGCTGGGTATCGAGCCGCTGATCTTCCCGATTTCGGCGAAGCTGGCCGAGCGTGGCGACCCAGCCGGACGGTTCGATCCGCTGCGTTCCTTCATTATAGAAACGCTCGATCAGGAAGAGCGCATCCGGTTGAAGTTGCTCAACCCGCTGGGGGTGGCCGAGCGACTGCTGGGACGCTATACCGGCACAGCCGACGAGCGGCTCTCGCTGCTGGAACGCGACCAGTCAACCATCGCCCAGATCGAAGCGCATCTGGCCGACTACGAGGCGGAGATGCGGCGCGAGTTTGCGACCTACACGACCCGCGTCGAGAACATCGTCCACCGGCTGAACGAGCGGGCTGACCGCTTCTTCGATGAGTATGTCCGCATTGGCAGGGTGTTCGACCTGGTGCGGTCGGAGAATACTCGCGAGGCGTTCGAACGGGATGTTGTGGCCAACACGGAACGTCAGATTGATGAGACGATCGATGAACTGATCGACTGGATGGTCGCCCAGGATCTGCGCATCTGGCAGACGGTGACTGATACGCTCGATCGACGGGCGCTGGAACGGTATCGCGACGATATGATCGGCGAGGTCGGCTCACGGTTTGTGCTCGACCGGCAGACGTTGATTAACCAGGTGGCGCGCGAGGCGGAAGAGGTGGTCAACCGCTACGACCAGCGGGCCGAGGCGACGCTGCTGGCGGCCAATGTGCGGTCGGCCATTGCCCAGACGGCGTTGGCCCAGGCCGGCGCGGTGTCGCTGGGGGCGGTTGTGGTGGCGATGGCGACCACGGCGGCTGCTGATGTCACCGGTATTCTGGCCGCAGCGACGGTGGCCGGGCTGGGGTTGCTGATTCTGCCGGCGCGGCGGCGAAAGGCCCGCAGTGAGCTGCGCAAACGCTCGGCGGAACTGGAACGACAATTGCATGACGTGCTGACTGATGGCTTTGAGTCGGAACTTGGCCGGTCGGTGCGGCGTATTCGGGATGCGATTTCACCCTATACCCGGTTTGTCTCGTCAGAAAAAACACGGTTGGAAGGCGTCCGGGCATCGATTGATGCCGCGAACGCTTCCAACCGTGAGCTGCGCGCCGAGATCAACAGCTAGGAATCTATTCGATCTGCTCTATTGCAGCGTCTGGATGTATGCGATCACGTCGTCGATCTGCTGCTCAGACAGGATTGAGCCATATTCGGGCATCAGTCCGGCTGCATACCCTTCGTGAATCTTGGCGTTCGGATCGAGAATCGATTCGCGGATGAACTCTTCATCTGCTGTGACGGTTGTGCCGTCATCAAGCGTAATTTCGCTGCCATACAGCCCCTGCCAGGTCGGTCCCACGCCGGTTGAACCGTCGGTGGTGTGGCAAGCCAGGCACTGTGCGGCAACCTGCCGGCCTGCTTCGGCATCGCCGCCTGCCGCGGGTGGCGGGTCTTCCGCCGTTGTTGCGGTCGGCTCGGCTGCTGCCGAAGTTGCGGTTGGAACCGGGTCGGAGCTATCTCCACCACAGGCAGCAAGCAGCCCAAGGCCGAACACTGCCAGGATGAAAATGGCTATCCCCCGAGGAACGTTCATCTCTCAGGAATCCCTTCTACGCGGGTTTAGTGCCCGCCCATTTCGAAGCGCCAATCGGACACCACCTCGTTCCAGGTCATTACCATGCCATGTGTCTCGCCGGCGTGACTCTCGGCGTCGTCACGTTCAGCGAACGCTGTTACACCCATACCCATGGGAGTGACGACATCATGGCTGATGGTGAAGAAGGCAGAGGTCGCATCGATCCACTCGAGCGAATCCGCATCATGCACCCAGGCACGACGCTCTCCCAGTCCTTCTTCCTGAACGATGATGATCATTTCGCCGATGTCATCAAGGATCACCGGCGCCCCGTCCGCTGCCACCAGTCCGGCGGCATAGCGCTCCTCAGATATGATCATTCCACAACGGGAACAAACGTCAACTCCATAGTTGATCTCCGGCGGTTGGTCGGACCGGTCCTCCTCACCACAAGCGGCGAGGAGTGGCGCCGCCACAACCACAGCCGTGCAGGCGCAGACATGTTTCAGCAACCGTCGTCTGGACAGGACTCGTGGTTGTTTACTTGCGTCCAACATGACCGACTCCTTTCGTTTGCGTCCATCTTTCGTCGTCATCCCGAGCGAAGTCGAGGGACCTCGATCCACGAAACTTGACTTCGCCCGGAAAGATCCGACCCTCGAGGTCCCTCGACTTCGCTCGGGATGACGGGGTGGGAAGCTCGGGATGTAGATATGAGATCGTCCTCTCAGACGGGTCAGATGGGCGAATGCGAGTCGCCCTCACGAGCCGTACCTATCGGAAGTCTGCCTTCTTGAAGAGCCAGTAGCCGGCGGCCAGCGGCACGAGTACCCAGACGGCCTGTAGTGTGAGCAGCAGCGGTGTCAGCCTGGCGCCCATGCGGTCGCTGGCGTAGCGGCCGGCCGGGCCAAGGACATCCAGCGAGGTGTGTAGCAGCCCGACATTGACCAGCTTGTAGACATCCAGCGGATTGACCAGCGTCAGTGACAGCAGGGTGACCGGCTCCAGGCTCATCACCAGCGCACTGCCCATCAGCCCGAGGTCACCCAGGATGACGAAGACGAGCCAGAGCGCAACGGCGATGCCGAGGGCTGCCGACGTTTGGGGCGAGAAGCTTGAGATCAGGAACCCGACACTCAACATCCCCAGCCCGAGCAGCAAGGTCAGCAGACCAAGCATCAGGAAATCCGAACCGCGTCCGGCGTTGCCACGCATGGCCATCACCATGCCGGCCCAGCCGAACCCGAAGAGCATCAGCAGGATCAGCGTCGCGGCCGCACCGAGATACTTGCCAAGGTAGACCTCGAGCGGTGAGACCGGCTGGGCCAGCAGGTAGTCAAGGTTGCGATCCTGCCGCTCGGTAACGATTGCCTGTGCGCCGACAGTCAGCCCGATCAGCGGCACCAGCAGAAGCAGCAGGTTCAGCAATCCGGCCGACGTCCGGCCAAATCCGGACTGCCCGGTAA
>CAZRNC010000279.1:0-4464 GCA_964601285.1 uncultured Thermomicrobiales bacterium
CGGAAGGAGTTCGAGCAGCCGGACGCATGCGATGCGCCCTTACAGGGTTGCGAAATAGCATGACACGATACGCTAGTCAGACTACTGGTGGCAATGCAGTGCGTTTGTACGACAGTGACGAAACCATCGGGGTCAGACTGACTCCGGCCAGGTTAGCTCGGAGACGAAGAGGATTTCGGTGGTTGGGGCGGGGCTGCCGCCGCGGGGTTCCAGAGTGATGGCCAGCAGTTGGGACGCCGGCAGATCGCCACGGATTGTCAGAATGGCCCGGCCATCTTCTCTTGGAACAAAGGTGATATTCGGCACAGGCGGATCATCGCCGGCAACCAGCCAGACCTGATAGACCTGATCTTCGGGGGCCGGCGCGAGGCCGGTGAGTGTCAACTGCGCCTGATCAGCCCCTCCCCGGACAGTGATTTCGCCGGCAGATGGGTCGCCGCTCGCTTCAACAGCAACCACCGGGAAATGATGCAAGTCGCCGGGCTGGCCACTGTCAGCGGCAAACGCAACCGCCGCAACGATAAAGATCGCCATCAATGCTGCCGCGGCCCAGCTCCAACGCCCCCACAACGAAACCGGCTCATCCTGCGATACCGGGAATTGCAGTGGTTCGTCCGGAACAATCTCGCTGCGGGCTTGTTCCAAAATACGGTCGCGCAAACCAGCAGGAGGCTCTATCGGCTCCAGCCCAAGAGCCAGCGCACCGAGGGTGCCACGCAGTTCACGCACACGTTCCTGAAGACCTGCGTCGGCCGCAATACGCGCTTCCAGCGTCTGTCGCTCGTCGTCGTCCAGCAGATCGAGGACATACAACTCAAGCTCGTCGACCGGCTCCATGATGTTTTCGCTATCTCGCATGCTCATCCGAGCCTTCTGTCTCCAGTTCGTGGCTGGTTGGCTGCAACTCCGTGTGCAGCTTGCGCAGGGCCAACCGGGCACGACTCTTGATTGTGCCGAGCGGGAGTCCGGTCTGTCCGGCAATCTCCGACTGGCTCAGCCCACCGAAGTAGGCCAACTGGATCACGTCGCGTTGCTCTTCCGGGAGTGCATCAAGCGCTACTCGCACCGTTTCAGCGGTCAGATTACGCTCAACATCCTGCCAGAGATCGTCACCTTCCAGGTTCCAGGCGTGGTCATCAATGTTCTGCTCGGTGGCTTCGTGGCGACCCCGCCCTCGCCGGCGGTCGATGGCAGCATTGCGGACGATCGTCATCAGCCAGCTCTTCAGGTTGCCCCGGCCGGCGTCGAACGTTCCGGCCCGCCGCCAGAGGGAGAGAAAGGCATCCTGCACAACATCCTCGGCCTGCCCACGATCTTCCAGCGAGCGGTATGCCAGCGCAAACGCGACGCCGGCATAGCGGTCGTACACGACACCAAGGGCGGCGTCGTCGCGCAACGCAATTCGCTCCATCAGTTCCTGGTCAGTCAGTTGATCCAAGCTGGCAACATCCCCTGCTGACAAAGAGTAATACGGAGGGCGACCGCTTTTAGATGATCGCTGAACGATCTGTCTGGTACGCCCTCCATTGTACGTCACCTCTTCGATGCACCAGGCCGCTACTCCCGCATACCCATGTTCTCCAACGGGCTGGACCGTAACACGAACCGGGCCGGCAGGAGGTGGGCTGCGACGGCTATCAACGCCGCTGCAACAACGACACCTATGGTCAAAAGCCAGGGGATGCCAATCGCCCAGGGGTGACCGGCGAGCGCAAGGCTGACCGGGATCATGCTGAGCAGCCCGATGCCGATGCCGACCGTCGCACCGATAACAGTCACAATCCAGGCCTCACCAAGAACCATCGCCCGCACCTGGCTGCGGGTTGCACCGATCATCCGGAGCAGGGCGAATTCACGGGTGCGCTCCGAGGTCGACATCGCCATGGTGTTGATCACAGCGATGCCGGCGAAGAAGACCGACACGCCGATAATCAGATAGACCGCTGCTGCGCCCTCGACCATCGACTGGTCGATCATCGCGATGTAGTCGGCCCGCTCCATCACCTGCATTGTCACCAGTTCCGGATGCAAGCCGTTGATCGCTGCGGTCACATCCGTGCTGGTTGCGCCATCTTCCAGCAGGATGTGGATCTGCGAGTAGCTCGGTGTGCGTGCCATCCGCTCGGCAAGTTCGAGTGGGAAGAGCATCTCCTCGAAGCCCATGAAGTTGTTGTAGATCGCGACGACTTCAACCGGGACGATCGTGCCATCAGCCAGGTGGAACTCGTAGACATCGCCGATGTCCGCCTTGAACATCCCGGCGTTGAGTCGGCTCAGGGCCATCGTCTCGCCCTCTAACCGTTCAAGCGAACCTTTGGAAACATCCAGATTGGCGACCTGCGCCAGCGTTACCGGGTCAACACCGGCGGCAAGCTGCTCATCCAACTCCAGTACATCGCCCTGGTGGCGATCCATCGCGGCGGTCGTTCCGAGCACGCCGGATGCAACCGCAACGCCATCCAGTGCCTGAATCTCTGGCAGCAGGTCGAGCGGCAGTCCGGACCCGCCGGAGATGGCCACCAATTCTGCGGTGATCCGTTCGTTGCTCTGGTCGATCGTGATCGTCTGCAATGTCGCCGTCAGGAAGAACATGAGGCAGGCAAATCCGGTCGCCAGCATCAGCGGCGAGGCCACCGAAGCGATCCGGTTGGGTGCGCCGCGACCATTCCAGGCAGCCAGTTCGCCCGGCGCTCCCATGAAGCGCCCGAGCAGCGTGCCGACGATCCAGGTGAACGGCAGGGCTACCAGCGGCCCAAGCAACGCCGCACCGGTCAGCAACGACGAAACAACCGCAAACGACATCGCTATCTGGGCGTCGCCCTCAACCGCCGGTGATGCAACAACAGCAACAATTCCGCCGATCAGGAAGATCAGACCAAACAGCAGCCGTCCCCAGCCGATGAGCCGTCGCTGGGCGGCAGATTCCCGCATCGCCTCGATTGGCCGGATGCGCGCTGCCCGGCGAGCTGCACCGAAGACCGAAAGTTGGGTGATCACGATCCCGCTGCCGGCGGCGATTGCCAGCGGCCAGAAGCTCAGCTCCGCGCCAAACCCGGCCGGTGCGATGTCGATCCGCGTCAGCAGACGGGCCAATACTTCGGCAAGCGCCAAACCGATCGGCAAGCCGATAGCAGTTCCGACCAACCCGAGCAGCAGCGCCTCAAGGCCAACCATCCGCCGCACCTGTCGTGGAGTCGCGCCAATCGCCCGCTGCAAGCCAATCTCGCGCTGACGTTGGAGGATCGAGAAGGTGAAGGTGCTAGCCATAACGAAGATCGCGACGAACCCGGCGAACGATGACATCGTGCCAAGCACGGCAACAACGGCTTCCAGCATCTCGGCGTCCGAGGTCGGGTCGGCCTGGGCCAGCTTCGAACTGGTCAGTGTCCGCAAGGCAGGATCATCAAGATGTGTCTCGATCTCACCGGCCAGCACAGCCGGATCAACACCCGGTTCAGCGATCACGGCGATATGGTCGGCCATGCCGGCCGATCCTGCCAGTCGGTCAACAGTTTCCTGGGCAAAGAAGACGGTCCCCTGACGGGGCAACCCTTCAGCAACGATGCCGGATATCCGGTAGGTTGCCGGCAGCTCGCTTGACAGCACGGTAAGCGCATCACCAACAGCAAACCCACCCTGCCGTGCGAGATCGGCGTCGAGGACGATCTCATCCGGGACGGTTGGTTCGACGCCATCCTGCAGGGCAAATGGCGTTAGGTGCGCCGTGTTCCAACCCTGCCCGTAAACCGCACTCCCGTCCGGACCGGAGAGCAGCTCACCGCTGCCGTCCAGCAGTTGCAGGTCGAACTGCACATCTGGAATCGCCGCTGCCACACCGGGCAGACCAGCGATCTCGTCCGCCAGCGACGCAGGCAGACGGGGAGCAGTCTGAAAGAGCACCCAGCCACGATATTCGCCGTCCGGGTTCTCCCCTTCTGTATCCAGTTGCCGGTCGCGCTTCGCCTGTACGATGACATCGGTGCCGGCAAAGCGCTCGGCCTCGAGTTCGGCATTCGAAGCCGCAAAGATGAGCGACACCGTCGCAGCAATCAGGGCAATCGCGATGGTGACCGCCACCAGCGCCCCGACAACATTTCCGGCCCGCGACCGGATCGAGGTCAGCATCAATCCAAACATTGGTTATGGCTCCAGTCTGATCAGGCGCTCGGCCACCCGCTCGACGGTCGGGCTGTGCATCTCGTCCACCAGCCGGCCATCTTTCAGAAAGAGCACCCGGTCGGCATAGCTGGCCGCGACTGGGTCGTGGGTCACCATAATCACCGTCTGGCCAAACGCATCGACGGTCTGCCGCAACAAACCGAGAATGTCCCGCCCGGTGCGGGTATCCAGCGCGCCGGTCGGCTCGTCGGCGAAGATCACTTTTGGTCTCGTCACCAGTGCACGGGCGATCGCCACCCGCTGCTGCTGTCCACCGGAGAGCTGGTGTGGCTTGCGCGAGGCGAA
>CAZRNC010000280.1:0-4435 GCA_964601285.1 uncultured Thermomicrobiales bacterium
ATGCGCCCTTACAGGGTTGCGAAACATCATGACACGATACGCTAGTCAGACTACTCAGGATGACAGATAAACAGGCATGTACAAGCCAAAATCCGAACCTTTTGACACCATCGTACGGGAGAGGCATGGTGGCATCGAGAGAGGTGGCGCTTTCGCGCCAAGGGAGAGGCATGGCCTCTCCCGTACGAAGGGCTTTTATCGACCTATTCTGCGCTGTCGCGGGTGGGTTTGTCCTCGCCGGGCAGGGCGGAGTCGGTGCCCTGGAGCCAGTTGATGACGCCGCTGATCTTGCGGGCGACCCAGATACCTTCCGGGGTGATCGTCTGCTGGTCGGGGATGCGGTGGAGCGGGCCGCTGAGGGTCAGCGCCAGCCGCCGGCGACGGGAGAAATACCAACCGAACCCGACTCCCAGCCCGATTGCGACCACCATTGCAGCTGCGCCGGCGATGACAAACAGCATCGCCGAGCCAAATCCACCGGTCCGGGCGGTTGCATCCAGTTCAGTAACACCGTTGTTGGCGATGGTCCAATGCGCGGTCTGACTATCCAGCTGCTCACCGGACGTTTCGACGATGTTGCCGGGCAGCGTTGCGACATAGGTCATATTGACCGCGTTGCGCCAGGCCGACCGTGGACTGTTCAGCCGTTCGATGACGACCGATTCGAAGAGCAGTTCTCCATCGACGGTCAGATCCAGCACGTAGGAAGAGCCGCCAACCGGGCCGGTCTGTCGCTGGAAGGTTCCCCGGAAGGGCGCTGCCACACCGGGGCTGGCATTGATGCCGGTGGCGTTGATCATCGAGTTCAGCGACGCGCCTGCTTCCTGCCCTTCGGCGGTGGTTCCGGTGACCAGGACGGTGATTAGTCCGGTCTCCTCAGTGCGTTCGAACTCCAGTCCGGCAGCGACCGACCGCTCTTCAAGCTCATCGAGAATGCTGGAAAGGTCGTCGGCCTCATCGCGATTGGCCGGCACGTAGGCGACCTGGAGCTTGATGGTGTGTGAGGCCGAGCCATCCTGGCGATATTCGGAACGCATTTCGATTTCGACGCAGCCAGACAGGATGATGCCCAGCAAGATTGCCAGCAGGGCAGGCAATGCCCGTCGGTGGAGTCGCTTGCCGAGGTGACTCGCGGCGGTTACCATCAGCTCGTTCCTTCAGCAATCATCCACACAAGCGATCCGGAATCATAGCGCGTACCCTACTATACGATGAAGCCTGCTGAAGGGTGAACCGACTAGAATTGGACGGAACGATTGTTAGAGTGGGAAGACGGAGTGCGGCGTGAACAAGAATCTGCCACGTTGGGAACCCTTGAGTCCTGACCAGTACGAACTCGTCATGCCCGGCGCAAACGGGATACCGATCAACACCGGTCTGATCGTTTCACAGATCTATCTCAACCAGACCGATGACCAGGCGCATACCACCATCCGCGACCACTTCCGCCAAATCTGCAATGAACGTGGTTGGGATGTTGTGGCAGATGTGCCGGAATTGCCACAATCGCCAGAGTAACAGGAGCTTTCTCGATTGACAGTGCCGTATTTCTCCCCAGTGACCCCTTCGGAAATCGCAATGATGGCGGCGGGAGTTCCCCGGTTTGATGGCGGCCGGCTGGTGCGAGCCTACCGGTTTGCCGAGGCGGCCCACGATGGCCAGATGCGCGATGAGGGCACGCCGTATATTGAACATCCGATCCGGGTGGCGCTCATCCTCTGGGAAGAGCTTGGTGTCCGCGATGTTGACATGCTCGTCGCGGCGCTGAACCATGATGTCCTCGAAGATTGCGACTGGCTGGATGCTGGTGTGCTGGAAGGTGCGTTGGGCGAGCGGCCAACCGGGTTCATTCAGGATGTCACCAAGCCGCGGGTGCCTGATGCTGAAAAGGCACAGCGCGACCAGGTCTATCTGGATGGCTTGCCAAAACTCTGTCACGAATCGCGGTTGATCAAACTGGCTGACCGGATCGACAATCTGCGCGGGGTGATCCATGCCGGCGATCCGGCCAAGGCGGGTCGCTATCTTGACGTGAGCCGGCGGTCGTTCATCCCGCTGGCGTTGGCCACCGAAGTTGCAGCGGCCGACCTGATTGCTGCTGCTTGCGATCACATTGAAGCGTATCTGCGAGAGTCTGGTTCGTCCTCGTAGGGGCGTCTTGCATACGCCCGGTTTCACGCCTCGGGGCCAGACGGGCGTATGCAAGACGCCCCTACGAAATTGTCTTTATTCAGACTGAAGGGGAATAGCCATGAAGTTCGGCATTGTCATGTTCGTCACCGAGTATTCAATCGGGGCTGGTGAACTGGCCGTTGCGGTTGAGGAGCGTGGCTTCGAGTCGATCTTCCTGCCGGAGCATAGCCATATCCCGGTCGACCGGAAATCTCCCTGGCCGGGCGGCCCCGATCTGCCACGACACTACCTGCATACACTCGATCCCTTCATCGGCCTCGCAACTGCGGCCGCAGCCACAACCGACTTGAAGATTGGTACCGGCGTCTGTCTGGTGGTCCAGCGTGATCCGATCGACCTTGCCAAGCAGGTCTCGACGATCGACCGGGTGTCGAATGGCCGCTTCCTCTTCGGCATCGGTGGTGGCTGGAACCGTGAGGAGATGGCCAACCACGGGACCAATCCGGCCAAACGGTTCGACATTATGCGCGAGCGCATCGAGGCCATGCGGGCGATCTGGACGAACGACGAGGCCGAATATCACGGCAAGCATGTTGATTTCGATCCGATCTGGCAGTGGCCGAAACCGGTACAGCAGCCACACCCGCCGGTCCTTATCGGTGGCGATGGTCCGGGTGTGTTGAAGCGGGTGCTGGATTATGGTGATGGCTGGTTCCCGCTGCATGGCCGCAGCGAGGGTCCCTTTGCCGAGCGAATGGACGAGCTGCGATCCCTTGCTGCTGAAGCCGGCCGCGAGGAGATCCCGGTCACCATCTTCGCCGGCCCCGGTGAGCATCGCGCTGTCGAGGAGTACCAGCGCGCCGGCGTCGACCGCTACGTCTTCGGCGTCCCCCCTGCCGGCCCGGAACAAGTCCTCCCGATGCTCGACCGCCTGGCCGAACTGAAGGCGGATTTCGAGGGGTAGGGGCGCATTGCAATGCGTCCCATTCGCATCAAGTTAGGCGAGATTCACTGGTGTGGGCTCCAAACTGCAATTGTCATCTCGACCGAAGCGGAGAGATCTCGTCCGACCAGCTTGATGCCGTGGAGATCCCGTTCGGCGGACGATATCGATCACTGCAACGCAATCCGTGTCGAGATCTCTCCGCTTCGGTCGAGATGACAAATTGAACCGGTGCTCTCTTCGTTGGAATTGGCTTAACTTGATGCGAATGGGGCGTTTGACCCATCACCTCTCCACCTTTTCCAACTCATTCCGGTTTTGGCTTGCACATGCCTCTTTGATTGTCATCCTGAGCGAAGTCGAAGGATCTCTCTCCATGAAACGTTCGAGGGACCATCAAATTGCATGGAAAGAGATCCTTCGACTTCGCTCAGGATGACAGTGAAAGATAGTCGCTCCTGATTGCACTGTCGTGGCATCGAGCGCGGACGCATTGCCATGCGCCCCTACCCCTGCGGGGGGCAGGACGATCTGTCCGTCACTATGACGAAGCTACCGGCAAGCGCACCTCGAATGTCGTGCCCTCGCCGGCTTGGCTGTGGAGGGTGATGGTGCCGGCGTGGGTGGTGGCGATCCAGTGGGCGATGGAGAGGCCGAGGCCGGTTCCGCCGGCCGAGCGGGAGCGGGCGCTGTCAGTGCGGTAGAAGCGTTCGAAGATGCGGGCATGGTGTTCCGGGGCGATGCCGGGGCCGGTGTCGCTGACGGTCAGGATCGCTTCCTTGTCCACAACTTCCAGTCTGAGCGTGATTGAAGACCCCGGCGGGGTGTGGTTGATGGCGTTATCCAGCAGGATCAGGACGAGCTGTTTCAACTGGTCGGCGTGGCCCTGCACCCGGACAGACAGATTGTCCGGGATGGTTGAGCGGTAGACATGGTTGGTGGTGAGCGGCGCAATGGTGTGGCCGGCATCGCGGGCAATTGCGGCCAGGTCGACGTTGGCCGTCTCCGGTTGCCAGCCGACATCAGCACGGGCAAGGGTGAGCAGATCCTGCACCAGCCGGGTCATCCGGTCGACTTCGTCGCCAACTTCGTCCAGCCCCTCGACAAGCGCCGGTATTTCCGGCGCGCCACCGGCGACCATCCGGCGCATGATCTCGGTGTTGCCCCGCAGGGCAGTTAGCGGCGTCCGTAGCTCATGGCTTGCGTCGGCGACGAACCGGCGCTGGGTCTGGAACGATGCTTCCAGCCGGTCGAGCATGGCGTTGAAGGTCTCGGCGAGCTGGTCGACCTCATCACCGGTTCCGGGCGGATCGAGCCGTTGGGAGAGATCTCCCGCGCCACCGATGGCCTGGGCGGTGG